>NZ_JBHWVM010000063.1:0-46927 GCF_042736805.1 Streptomyces sp. NPDC060031 | reverse complement strand
CGGCCCGCTCCGCCGCCCGCCACGCCCGCGCCGCCGCGGACGCGGCCGATGCGGCCGCCGCCCACGCGGGCGAGGCCGCGAACGCCGCCGCCGAGGCGAAGAAGCACGCCGACGCGGCCAAGGTCGCGGCCGAAGCCGCCGACGCGGCCGTGGTGACGGCCAAGAAGGTCCGTGACATCGCCCGCGAGACCGAGGCCGCCGACCTGGCCACCCGGACCGAGGCCGCCATCGAGCAGGCCAAGTCCCGCAAGGCGCTGATCGACGGTTACGTCTCCAAGTCCGCCTCCCAGCAGCTCGAGGGCATGAACCTGGAGGCCACCGCATCCGCCCTGGCCTCCGAGGCGGCCAAGCCGGACGTGGACGTCAAGGCCACCGCGGCCAAGGGCCGCACCCTGGCCCTGAAGGCGCTCAAGCTGCGCGGCCCCTGGAGCCAGGAGACCGCGCTCGACGCGCTGGGAGGCACGGACGAGGGCGTCCTGACCTACCTGCGCACCCGCTGGAAGCAGGCCGGCCAGGACGAGATCCGCGAGCGGGTTTTCCAGCTGAGCATCCAGAGCCCGTACCCGTCCGTGCGTACCGGCGCCGCCACCGCGCTGGGCGGCACGCCCGAGCAGGTGAACGGCTTCTACACGACCGGCCAGTTCACGGCCGGCGCCGATGACCTCGCGGTCGAGGTCTCGAAGTACAACAACACCGGCGGCCCGGGGGTCAAGGACGCCTCCAAGGCGGCCCTCGCCGACGGCAGCGGCAAGGCACTCTCCGCCTTCCTCGCCATCGGCCAGTACTCCGCGCGCAACAGCGACGAGCAGGTCATCGCCTCCAAGCTCGTGAACACCGGCGGACCCGAGGTCAAGGCAGCAGCCAAGATCGCGCTCGCGGGCCCGGCCGACCAGCTGCACGAGTTCGTCAGCGTCGGCCAGTACATGGCGGACCGTAAGGACAAGCTCACCGACCACCACAAGAACCAGGTCGACCGCCTGATCGCCGAGGCCTCCGGCATCGCCGCCAAGGCCAACGAGAACCGCTGGCGCGCAGCCGAGGCCGCCGCCAAGGCCGCCGCGGCCAAGAACGAGGCCGACATCGCAGCGGCCGAGGCGCAGAAGTCCAAGGAAGCCGCCGCCAAGTCCGCCTCCGACGCCAACCAGTCCGCGACCGCCGCCGAGGCCAGCGCGACCGCGGCGAAGAACTCCGCGGCCACCGCCCGCAACGCGGCAGCTGCCGCCAGCCGGGACGCCGACGCCGCCGAGGAGTCCGCCTCCCAGGCCGAGTTCTCCGCGGCCTACGCGCGGGAGTCTGCGGCCCGCGCCAACGAGTCCGCGACCGAAGCCCGTGAATCGGCCATCGCCGCAGGCAAGAGCAAGGACGAGGCCAACGCCTTCGCCTCCCAGGCCTGGACCACGGTCAAGAAGAAGTACGAGGCCGAACAGGCCGAAGCGCGCCGGGTGGCGGAAGAGGAGCGCAAGAAGCAGGTCGAGGCGCAGAAGAAGTCGAAGAAGCCCAAGTGCATCGTCCCGTTCAACCGGGACAGCCTTCCCCCGTGCATGCTGGGTGCCGATCCGGATCAGGTCGTCTTCGCGAGCCCCGATGCCGATCTGGCGAAGCTCGTCCTCAAGGGCGCCTGGGAGCTCTCCGGCGGCGCCGACATCCAGCGCTGCATCGAGGAACCTTCCTGGGGCGGCTGCGCCATGGCCGTCGCCGGCGTCACCCCCTGGGGCAAGGCCCTGAAGGTCCTCAAGTGGGGCGAGAAGGGCGTCGAGGCGGTAGCCGACGCACGCAAGGTCGACAAGTTCCTGACGTGCCCGATCCCGCCCGCGCCGAACAGCTTCCCGGCGGGCACCCGGGTCCTCATGGGCGACGGGACCTACCGTCCCATCGAGCAGGTCGTCGTGGGCGACTCGGTCCTGGCCACCGACCCGGCGTCGAGCGTCACCGGACCGCGGCGCGTCGATGCGATCATCTACACCCCCGACGACCGCGACTTCACCGACGTCACCGTCGCCGCGGCCCAGGGCGGTGGCACGGTCACCTCCACCGACCACCACCCCTTCTGGTCCGACAGCGACAGGACGTGGAAGAACGCGGCCGACCTCAGCGTCAACGAGACCCTGAGGACCGCTGACGGAACCCCCGCACAGATCGCCGGGATCCACCGCTGGAAGTCGCTCCAGCCCGCGTACAACCTCACCGTCAACGACCTCCACACGTACTACGTGGCGGCCGGCAGTACTCCCGTCCTGGTCCACAACAGC
This sequence comes from Streptomyces sp. NPDC060031, assembly GCF_042736805.1. NCBI lineage: Bacteria > Bacillati > Actinomycetota > Actinomycetes > Kitasatosporales > Streptomycetaceae > Streptomyces > Streptomyces sp. NPDC060031. Next base: position 44,678 of record NZ_JBHWVM010000063.1, on the reverse strand, counting down.
AACCCCGAGGACTGCGTCAAGCGAGTCGCCCAGCTCGTCAAGGCGGAGTTCGACAAGGTGGACGAAGTCGCCGACGAGCTGGGTTTCAAGGACAAGCGGAACGCGTTCGGCAAGCTCGCCTGGGGCCGGAAGGACGAGAGCCTCGAGATGATGCAGGGTGAGAGGGGCGTCGAGCAGCTCAAGGCGATGCGGGAGCTGGGCATGACCAGGGAGCACGCCCGTAGGATCCGGGACGCGTACGCCAAGGTCATCGAACTCAAGCCGAAGAACCCCAGCGCGGGGCAGCGAGCCACGCTGGCCCAGTGGTACATGGACAACCTGTAGACCGAGAAGGCTCCCATGAAGTTCAGACTGACGGCGAAGCCGACGGAACCGATCACCGTCGTCTTCGAACCCGTGGCGGAAGAGTTCACGATCGCGGCCGGTGACCACATCATCGTCGAGTGGACAGGCGGTGGCATGGGCGAGATCTCCCTCGAGACCGACTACCTGACCATCGGCAGCCCCATGGGTGGGGACATGCGAGCCTGGGACTCGGAAGGCGTCGAGATCCCGATCTTATTCTGATCCGACCACGAGCACCGGAGGCCCCGGGACCCAGAGTCCCGGGGCCTCTTGCTCTGCCGCCGTCATGGACCGGCCCTTCGGGTCAAGGCGAAACGGTCCATCGGGTGTTCGCCCCGACACCCTCGGGCGCACTCCTAAGGTTGCCGAGGACGGACGGAGCCGTCAGGGCCGCCGGCCAGGGCCACCGGCGACGGCTGCGGCCGCAGCTGCCCTGCGGATGATCTCGGTACGTTGCGCCGTGCGCAGGGAGCCGGGGCAGGCATGGTTGCCCCACGGCGCCCCGCCCATCTCGTGGGTGCCCAGTCCCGGCTGGTCGGGCCGGTCGCTGACGGCGAGCGGCCAGCCGTGTGCCTCGACGCCCCAGGTGTATATCCGCGCGACCGCCTCCAACTGTGCCTCGGTCAGCGGCCGGGCCTTGAAACCGGAGGTCTCGACGGACGACCAGGCGCCGTTGCCCGCACGCTGGCCCCAGGCGCGGTCGTGGACGGAGACGTACTGCTCCGTCAGCCCGTCCTGCCCCACCCAGAAGTGCGCGGAGGCCTTCGCACCGGGAACGCTGAACTGCTCGTGGAGCGATCCCTCTCCCTCCTGGACATGCAGGACCAGACCGCTCTGCCCCTCGCGCTCGCCGAGGTCGAAGTTCACGGCCAGCGGCATGCGCACCGCCCCGGGCATCCATCCCGGTGCCGGCGGCCGGGTGACTGGCGCCGACCCGGTGCCCGGTGTCCCGCCGTCCCTCCCTGACGTCTGTCGGAGGCCGCTCTGCCCGGCACGGCTCATGGGCCCGGTGGCCAGGAACGATCCTGCGGCGAGCGCTGCGAGCAGCCCGCCGCCGGCCGTCAACAGACGCCGGCGCCCGGGCCCGCGGGGTGCTGCGTGCCTCTGGTTCATAGACGACAAGACCAGCTTCCTGAAGGCGTCCCCCTGTGACAGGGCCGAGTCTTCAGAGCGATCTTGATGGGACCACGACGAAGGCATGACCGTTCCGTGACCGTCCGCCCGGCCGGTTACCTTCCCGCGGGCCACCGAACGGCGGCGCGCGGGCCCGTATCGACGGGCTCAGGCGGCCGGGCCGACCGTGATGCGCTGGGACGGGGCCGTGGTGTCGCGCACTGCGTACGTGGCCGAGATGGCGGCCGAGGTGATGGAGGTCGGGCAGAAGAAGCCGTCCTCCAGCTTGATCGGCACTGGCGCCGTCGTCAGCCCCAGCGAGGGGGCCGCGGCTCCGGTCCCGGCGTCCCAGTGGGCCGGGAGGGAGGCGGCGGAGCCGGGGGCGGCCGTCGCGGTGCAGGACAGCAGTCCGCTGGTGCGCAGGACGAAGCCGCCCTCAGGGATGGACAGCCGGCCGGTGGCGCCCGCGGCGGAGTACTGGAGCTGCAACAGCCAAGGGGCGCGGTCCTTGTTGGTCTCCACGGCCACGCGCAGCCGGGCGCTTCGGTGGTGCACTCCTGGAACACGGGGGGCTTGATGCGCACGGTGACCGGCCCGGCGGGGTTGGTCCGGGCGGCGTCGTCGAGTACCGCGTTGCCGGGGGAGGAGGAGCGGGCGCAGGTGACGGTGATCGGCCCCGCGTCGAAGGTGACGGGCTGTTCCGCGACGGCGTCGAAGCGGTGCCCGGCGGGGGACAGGGACGTACCCGCCGGGGACGTGGCGGAGGCGGTCGTGGCCGCGAGGGCGAGCGCCCCGGCCAGGGCCGTGCAGGCGACGGAGGCTAACCGGAACTTCCTTGATCGGCATCGATGCAGTGGGCGCGCCACCCGAGATCGGCCGCTGGGACTACTGCCTGCTGCCCGCTGGCGCGGCCGAATGTGCGCCCACGGTGTCGGCCCGCTGGAGCCGACGCCGGGGAGGTGAAAACGCTGCACTGGTCGGGTGTGCTGCCTGGTGGCATGGTGGGAGTGACGGTTATGGCCGGGCGCCGCGGGCGCCAGCCCGCGGGCGAGCGGGCGCTGAGCGTGGCGCCGTGTCGGCTTTGGTAGGGCACGGGGAGGTGTCCGGTTATGGCGATCGAGAAGGATGCCGGCCAGCCCAAGACCCGGGGGCAGCGTGTGGCCGACAGCCGGGCCATGGAGGTGGCGTCCAGGGTCGGGCTCTGCGCCCGGGGAGTGATCTACGTTCTGGTCGGGCTCCTCGCCGTTCGGCTCGGGTTCGGCGGCGGTGGCAAGGAGGCTGACCGGTCCGGGGCGGTGCGGACCATCGGCGAGCAGCCCTACGGCCGGGTGTTGCTGTGGGCGCTGGTAGCGGGGCTGGCGGCGATGGCCCTGTGGCGGCTGTCCGAGGCCGCGTTCGGGCAGGCGACGGCGGGCGGTGACAAATGGACCCGGCGGCTGGGCTCTTTGGGACTAGCCATCTTCTACATCGTGGTTTGTATCGGTGTGGTGCAGACCGCGCTGGTCGGCGGGTCTGCCGGCACCCGCGCCAGTGACCAGACGTCGAAGGACTACACCGCGCGAGTGCTGGAATGGCCCTTTGGACGGGTACTCGTCGGCGTGTTCGGCGCCGTGCTGGCCATCGTGGGCGTGGTGATCGTGGTACGCAGCCTGATGCGGAAGTTCGAGAAGAATCTCCGCACGGACCGGATGAGCCAGACGACGCGGCGTATCGTCGCGGCGCTGGGCATCATCGGCGGCGTGGCGTGCGGCGTGGTCGCGGTGGCGACCGGCCTGTTCGTTCTCCTGGCCGCGGTCCGCTTCGACGCCAGCCAGGCAAAGGGCCTGGACGAGACACTGCGTTCGTTCGCTGACACGCCCGCCGGGCCCGTGCTGCTGATCGCCGCGGCGGTGGGCCTCCTACTGTTCGGCCTTTACTCGTTCTGCGAAGCGCGCTGGCGCAAAGCCCCTGAACACGACGCCCCGGCAGAGCAGCCGGTCAACCGCGATGCCGGTTGACCGCCCTGCCCGCGGCCGCTCTCACAGCAGCTGGTTCAGCCGGCCCCGACGGGCAGCGGACCGACCCGGGTCTCCAGCCACGCAGGCAGGTCCAGGAGGCGGACGCCTTCTTGTTCGTCGGGGTCGGTGCGGGCGACCAGGCAGACCATGTCCTGGTCGCCGGTGTTCACGGGCATGTGGGGGGTGTCGGCGGGGATGTGGATGTAGTCGCCCGCCCTCAGCGTCACATGCTCGGCCAAGTCCTCGCCGTGCCAGACCTCGACCTGGCCGGACTGGATGAAGATGGCCGACTCGTGCCCCTCGTGTAGGTGAGGGCGGCCGCGGGTCCCGGCCGGCATCACCAGGCGGTGGAGACACAGCCGCTGTGCTCCTGCCGACTGGGCGCTGATACCCGCGCCGAACGTGCCACCCTGCACGCCCTCGTACCGTCCGGTCCGGACCACCGTGCACTGCTTTTGATCTGCCATACGCGCAGTACACCAGGCCGCTCACGGCGTTCGATCAGTTCCCGCCAGAGGGTTCAGGCGCGAGATCGCGGCTTCGGAAGTCTGCATGCCGGTCGTATCCGTGCCGCTGTCTGGTTCGTTGATCAGGGGGATGCGGAGGCGCGCAGGGCGCACGGCCGACAGGGATTTCAGAGGCAGGCGTGATGGCTTTGACGGGTACTCCGGCCGACGGCTGCGCGGGGCGCAGTGTGATGGTCACAGGGGCGACAGGCGGGATCGGTGCCGCCACGGCCTTGCGGTTGGCGGGCTTGGGCTGGGATGTGATCGGCACGGCGCGCAATCAGGACAAGGCGGACGCCCTGCTCGCGGCTGCGGCGGGGCGGGGGCTGGGCTTGCGCACGGTGGTGCTGGATGTGGCGGATGCGGTCTCCTGCCAGGAGGCGATGGCCCGGGTGGAGGAGATGACGGGCGGCGGCGTGTGGGCGGTGGTGAACAACGCCGGTGTGCCACAGGCCGGCTCGGTGGAGGATGTCAGTGATGAGCAGGCGCGTCATCTGCTGGAAGTGAATCTTCTGGGAGCCATGCGGATCTGCCGGCTCGCACTGCCGGGGATGCGCCGGCGGGGCGGGGGCCGGATCGTGAACGTGTCCTCAGGGCTCGGGCGGGTGCCGTGGCCCATGGGAGGCTGGTACAGCGCGAGCAAGCACGCCCTGAGCGCGATCACGCACTGCCTGCGGGTGGAGACGGCGCACGCCGGGGTGCGGGTGTCGTTGGTGGAGCCCGGCGCGTTCGCGACCGCCATGCTGGACAGGGCGGTCGCCGACCTCGACAACACCGATCCCGCCGACGGCAGGCCGGGGTACGGCCGGTCGCGGACCCTGTTCACCGCCGTGAACCAACGCGTCCCCGGACCCGCGCCGGTCGCCAAGGTCATCGCCACCGCGCTGGGCGCGCGGCACCCCAGGGCCCGCTACACCGTCGGTCTCGACGCCCGCTTCCTCATCCCGCTCCACACGATGACACCGCTGTGGCTCTCCGACCGCATCAAGCACACCGTCACCGGCCTGCCCCGCACCGCACCAAGCGCCCCCACCCAAACGGTAGAGGTCGCGGCATGAACACCTACAGCCGGATCAGCCAGGTCGCAGTCCACCTGCCCCACGGGCGCCAGACCTCGACGGCTATCGAGGACCGGCTGCGCGAACACAGCCCCGCACTGCGCATTCCCGCCGGACTACTGCGCCGGATGTACGGCCTCCAGGAGCGCATCGTCGCCGACGACGGGGTCCTCCCCTCCGACCTCGCCTCCCACGCCGCCCGGACGGCGCTGACTCAGGCAGGGCTGGAGCCCGTTGATGTCGACCTCCTGCTGTTCGCCTCCGTCAGCGCCGACGTCCAAGAACCCGCCAACGCCCACATCGTGGCCGCCAAGACGGGCCTGTCCTGCCCGGTCTTCGACGTCTCCAACGCCTGCAACAGCGTTCTGAACGCCCTCGAAGTCGCCGATTCCCTCATCCGCTGCGGCCGCTACCGGCGCGTCCTGATCGCCTGCGGTGAGACGTTGAGCCGGCTCAGCCGCTGGACGATGACCAGCCGCGACGAGATGCGCACCGCGCTCGCCTCCATGACCGGAGGCGACATGGGCGCAGCCCTCATCGTCGAAGCCAGTACCGCACCCGGGATCATCGCCAGCACGTTCATGGCCAACTCCGCGGGCTGGCCCGCCGCCACCCTGTACAACCCCTACCAGGCCCCCGGCCTGCCCCACGCACTGGACATCGACTCCGAGAAGCTCATGGCTTCCTTCCTCGGTCTGGACACCCGTGCCCGGCAGTGGCTCAAGGAGCACGACATCGATCCCGGCAAACTCAGCCTGGTCTGCGTCCACCAGCCGTCCGTCCCGTTCGTACGCACCTTGTCCGAACGCCTCGGCCTTCGACCCGACACGGTCCTGGCCACCTTCCCCCGCACAGGCAACGTGGCCGCTGCCACCCTGCCCCTGCAACTCGCCCTCGCCGGCGAACAAGGCCGCCTGCACCCCGGCATGAAGATCGCACTGCTCGGTATGGCCAGCGGTGCCAGTGGCGGCGTGATGCTGATCGACTGGACAACCCCAGGGCCCAGGTAGCCGGGCAAGCAGCCGGCTCACGCGGCCGGACATCCTGCCAACCGCTCCGCACCCCAACAGACGATCACCGGACCGGCCGTGGCTCTGGGGGATGCGATGCTGACGACGCAGAACGCCAGGCGCTCCTGGGCACCGCGGAGGACTGCCCGGATACCACCGTCGTCTACGAGCTCACGACGTAGCCGCACGCGGGCCACGCCCGCGCAGGGCGTGAACCCAGCGCGGGCCGGACCTCCCGTTTGGCCGGGATCAGCGTCGGCACCGCAACGCGCTACCGTGCCGTCATCGCCGCCCGCGTCCTCACCGCCCGCCGCACCAGCCGCTCTCTGTACGACGCGACCGCGCGCTGGCCGTCGTCCGAGCAGCTGCTCCTCTTCGCTCAGGAACACCCGGCCGCGGTGAAGGCCGGTCCGGCGGTCGACCTCACGGCCCTGCGCACCGATCTGGAGGCGCTGGGGGATGACCGTCGACTACGTCGGCCGCGCCGGGCAGCGGCTCGCCGCCCCTGCGTTAAGGACGCGGACTCCGTGCCATGCGAGGCGCTGGCGACGACCGGACCGCCGTCGGCGTCACGCACCCAGGTGCGGAGCGTCTCGGGGTTGACGTTCAGATCGGTCGCGACGTCCTTGAACGTCCGCCTGCCGGCCGAAGCCAACCACAACGCGATCGCGTCGGACCGAAACTCCGCACTGTACTTCGAGGGCCTTGCCCCGTGGATCTACACCTTCCAGGATCAACAAGATCCATTGTCAGGCGTGTCCACACCACGGGGATCACCTCAAGGCTCAGGGACCCCCGGCCGGCGACCCAGATGGCCTGCAGGGCTTCGGTGATCCACGAGTGCCTGGTGGCGGAGTACGGGTTCGCCATCAACTACCAGCGCGTCAAGATCTGGGGTGAGGGGCTCGGCGAGCTCGGCTGTTCAGCCGCATCGGTTGAATGTGTCCGGGTCGGGGCCGATCCGGCCGCCGTTGTCGAGGGCGGCGATCGCGCGCATCTGCTCGTGACCGAGCCGGAAGTCGAAGACGTCGATGTTCTCCAGGATTCGGGAACGGGTCATGGACCGGGGGGTCACGACATGACCGAGTTGGAGGTGCCAGCGGATGACGACCTGGGCGGGTGTCTTTCCATGCTTCCCGGCGATACGCACCAGCGCGGGCTCATCGAGGAGCGCGCCGCCCTGGGCCAAGGGGCTCCACGCGCCGGTGGCGATGGACCGCCGGGCGCCCAACTCCCTCATGCGGCATTGCTGGAAGTAGGGGTGAAGCTCGATCTGGTTGAGGACAGGCACGATGTCGGTCCGGTCCAGCAAACGGTCCAGGGTCGCAGCGGTGAAGTTGGAGACGCCGATCGCCCGGGCGCGTCCGTCGCGGCAGAGCCGTTCCAGTGCCCGGTACGACTCGACGTACAGCTGCTGTTCGGGCACGGGCCAGTGGATCAGGTAGAGATCGACGTAGTCCGTGCCCAGTCGCTGGAGGCATGCGTCGAAAGCCCGCAGCGCGGCGTCGTACCCCTGGTCGGCGTTCCAGAGTTTGGTGGTGAGGAAGACATCTCGCCGGGGGATCCCGGCATCGCGGATCGCGCGGCCGACGCCGGCCTCGTTGTTGTACACCTGGGCGGTGTCGATGTGCCGGTAGCCGGCTGCCAGGGCGTGCGAGACAGCTGCGTACGCCTGTGCGTCCGTTAGCGGCCAGACGCCGAGGCCGAGCTGCGGAATGGGGACTCCGTTGTTGAGGGTCAGGCTCCGCATACGCGAACCTCCAGGTGCGGGGCGCCTCGATCTGCCGAGGGATCGGGCAGCCGTCGAGGGGCGCGAGGATGCGCCCGGGCTTCGGCCGGGGACGCTGGGCCAGGCCCTGCGGACCGGAGGCGGAGAACGCACGTCTCGTCAGGGGCCGGGTGGCGCCGGGGGTGGTGCGGATGGGCCGGAGGCGAGGAAGCCAATCGCCTCCACGGGACACAGGGCCGCCGCGTCCCCGGCGGACTCGTCCGGCACCGGAGCGCCAGGCCGTGCGCGCGAGCGGTTGCCCTCGCCGGACTCGAAGTGCCGCGGCGCGGTGGCGAGGCAGATGCCTGAGCCGATGCAGAGGGCCGGGTCGACGAAGACTCGTGAAGGCGCCTCCGGGACCTCCCCGTCAGCCGTGCGGGGCTTGCCGTCACGAGGCACGCCCGGCTCACCAGGTCACGGGCAGGCTGCGGGGGGCCCTGGTCTTGAGACCGGTCTTCCATTCGGGCGGCGCGGCGGCACGCAGTCCCGGGAACCGGCGCACGAGACCGGAGACTGCTTCCTGGAGCTGGACGCGCGCGATCTGGGCTCCGACGCAGTGATGGACACCGTGTCCGAACCCCAGGTGCGGATTGTGGTCGCGGGCCAGGTCGAGGATGTCCGGGGTGTCGAAGACCCTCTCGTCGTGATTGGCCGACGAGTTGACCGCCATCACGGCCTCGCCCTCGGCGATCCGGATGCCGCTGATCCGGACGTCCTCGGTGGCCACACGGAGGTTGGCCTGGACGTTGGTCTGGGCGTAACGCAGCAGTTCCTCGACGGCCCGGGGGATCATCGCCGGTTCGCGGAGCAACCGTTCGTACTGCGCGCGGTCGTCCAGCAGGAGGTGGACCGAGCCGGCGAGCCGGTCGGCGGTGGTGCCGTAGCCTCCGGCGAGCAGGACGAGGGCGAAGGAGACCAGCTCGTCCTGGCTGAGCCGGTCGCCCTCGTCCCGTGCGGCGATCAGCGTGCTCAGAACATCGTCACCCGGTCGTCGGCGCTTAGCCGCGACGAGGCCGGTCAGGTATCCGGTCATCTCCGCGACGGCCGCCGTGACCTCCGCGTCGGGGGTGGCGGTGAGGTTGCGTAGGGCGTCGCACCAGGCGTCGAGCCGATCGCCGTCCGCTCGCGGAACGCCGAGCAGGTCGCAGATCACGGCCAGCGGGAGCGGCCGGGCGAGCAGCGGAACGAGGTCGGCCGGCCGGTCGTGTGCGGCGAGCCGGTCGAGTAGCCCGTCCACGAGCCGGGCCACGTCACACCGCATGGTCTCGGCACGCCGGGCGGTGAAGGCCGGCGCGACCAGCTTGCGCAGGCGGCTGTGTTCCGGCGGGTCCGCCGCCAGGATCGAGTCCGGCAGGGTCGTGACGCGCGCCATGCGGGGACCCGCGCCCCGGGTGGCGCGCGTGCGGCTGAAGCGCGGATCGGCCAGCACAGTGCGCACGTCTTCGTAGCGGGTGACCAGCCACGCCGGGTCGCCGCTGGGCAGGACGATCCGGGCACACGGCGCGTCACGCCGCAGGGCAGCCAGCTCCGGGAGAGGACCCAGCCCGTCGTGGTGGGGGAAGGGAAAGGCGGCGCTGGGGGCCGGGTCACCGGCATCCGTGTCTGTCACGACTGCTCCGGGAGGTTTCTCGGGGGTGCGGACGTCGGGCGTCGGCGACCGTGAGGGGCGGGAGGGGGATGCTCTCAGCGGCGTTCGTAGATGGAGACGTGATATGTGCTGTCGCGGGTGAACGGCCCGCCGGCCCAGGAGCCCAGGCGGGTACGGAGCCGCAGCCCCGCCCGCTCCGCCATCAGGTCCAGCTCTCCCGGTGACGCATAGTGGAAGCGGACCCGCAGGTGGCGGGTGCGGTCGGCCTCGTGAACGAGATAATGGGACTGGTACGTCGCGGTGGACGGGTCGATCCTGCGGTGGCAGAGGATCAGATGTTCGTCGGTCTCGGAAACGACCTCGGGCACCCCCGATGCGGCGGCGACGGCCAAGGCTTCGGGTACGTGCGCGTCGAAAACGAAGGCGCCCGCCGGTTCGAGATGGTCCGCCACGGCGGTCAGGCAGCGCTGAAGGTCCTCGTGGGACGCGAGCTCGAACAGCGTGCCCCCCACGACAAGGATGAGGGAGAACGTTCCCTCGACGGGCACCTCGGCGAAGTCGCCCAGGGTCACTTCGACGTCGTTCCCGCCGGGTTTCGCACGGAGCCGGGCCGCCATCGCCGCCGATGCCTCGACGCCCTGGACGTCGAAGCCGCGTCGGGCCAACGGCAACGCGACTCTGCCCGTGCCCACGCCGAGTTCGAGCACCCGGCCCTCACCGGCGAGCTTCGCGAGGGTGTCCACGGTTGCCGCGGTGACGCCGGGCTTGGCGAACCACCGGTCGTAGTCGGCCGCGTGGTCGTCGGCGTATCGGCCCGTCGGGACGGTTGTCCGGTCGGGGCTGTCTTTCTCGCGGCCCGGTGTCCCGGCGGGCTCGCCGGCCGGGACAGCTGGCGTGTCGTGATGGATGGTCATGCCGGGGCTCCTCGGGCTGCGGTTGGTCAGGTCGCCGTACCGAGAGGAGGACGACACGGACATGTCTGTCGGGCTGACGGTGCGCGTCGCAGGGTCAGCCGAAAGGGTGTGGGCCCGGCCTGGCCGGAAGGCCACGTTCGCCGTCCGGGCCGGTCGGCAAGGCACGGGCCCCGGGAGCCACGACCCGCACGACGGTCGACCGCAGGGAGATCGCCGGTCCACAGGTGGTGTCCACGACAACGAGGTCCCCGCTGGTGTGCTCGGACAGAGCGGACGTTCCGGACCGGCCAGGTGCCACGGCTGCCGGTTCCCGGCGGACACGGCTCTGCGGGGCGTGGGATGTCCACAGCCGCAGGCTGTCCTGCCGGTGAAAGGTCCACAGCGCGTGTTTGACGGCGGAGTCCGGTGGATCCTCGCCCCGCCAGCGCGCCCACGTCTCCTTCGCCACTGGTGTGTTCATGCTCCAGCGCACCATGAGCGCCTCGTAGGCGGCCTTTTCGATCAGCGGGCCGATGTCACCCGTGTCCGGGCCGCAGCGTGCTCCGAACGTCTGCCGCGTTCCGTCAGCGGCGTGCAGAGCCATGGCGACACAGCGCGCTCCGGCGGGAGCCGGCAGGTCGAGCGCGGTCGCCGTCGCCCCGGTGCCGTCCAGCAGTTCGGCCAGGGGATCAGGCAGCCGGGCCGCCACCACATGCGGGCCCGGAAGGAGGCCGTACCAGCTTCTGCGGACGAGGTCGCGTTCCAGTACCTCCCATGCGGCGTGCTGCGTCGCCGCCTCCGGATCGGGATGGGCGGCCAGGCCGGTGGAGCTGGCGCCCGGCCCCGGATCGCAGCCGGTGGGAGCCCGGTGATGGAGGAAGACCGCCCCGGCGGGCACGTGCACGTCGGCTCCGGAGTGCATGTAGCGTCCGAGCACCCAGAGCCGGCGGGCCCCCCGCGCGTCGTCCGGCGCCACCGCCCCGCCCTCCGGCGCGAGTTCGGCGGGATCCACGGCGGGAATCCCCTTGCGGCGGAGCTCTCCGTGGGTCGCGACCACCGCCGGGTCCGACTCGGCCGCGCGGCCCGCGAGGACGTTGCCCACGCGTTCGAGGAGTTCGCCGCGCGCGCTCGCCGCCACGCGTTCCGTGTCGTGCCCGGCCGCGCTCCCCACGAGGATCGGACGGTCACCGGCGGCGCAGACGGCGTCGAACTGCGGTGATCGCGCCGCCACTCGGGCGAAGACGATCCGCGGCCAGGAGGCGTACGGGGCGAAGACCTGTGGCGTCCAGGAGGGCGTAGCCATCAGACGCGCACCTGTGCCGCCACCTGCGCGGCGTCCTGCAGAATCGCCGTTCCGTGGTCGGTGAGCGTGTCACGATGCCGCGTCATGGTGCTGACCGCCTCGACGGCGGAGCGGGCGAGCCGGTCGTGGCGCGCACGCACGGCAACGTCCGCACCGACCTCGCCCGTGTCATGGGCGAGCAGGCGCCGGTACAGCAGGACACTGCGCGCCAGGACCACCATCTGCTGGAACAGTCCGGTGAGCGGCCTGGGGTCGAGCCTGAGGGGGGTGGTGACCATCGGGCCGTTCTCCTCCATGGGCCGCAGGAACGGTCGAGCCGCCACGGATGCGGCGTTGCACCGTGTGTGGGCGCCTTCGTGGACGAGGGCTTCGGCGAGCCGGACGGGTCCGGGCAGCCCGTCGGCGTCCGGTGTGAGGCGGTCGCGCCGGATGAAGACGGCGCCGTGGACGGTGAAGTCGGTGAAGCCGTCGATGGCGGGCCCGTCCAGCAGGGCGATCTGGACGAGTAAGGTGCTCAACTCGGCCGCCGCCCCCGGCCAGGCCGATTCCAGCAGGGCGACCGCGCGGCGGGCGGTCTCCTTCTCGGGCGGGCGCCACCCGATCACCACGGAGCCTTGCGGTGCGCCGGGTGCGGCGCCTTGATCCGGTACGGACTTCAGCGCGCGGGCCACACTGCGCGCCAGATGGGGCCCCGGCACAGCCAGTCCGGTCGGCCAGGGAAGTTCGGGCGGAGGCGCGGCCGACCTGTCCGCCCGGGCGCGGTCGAGCATGCCGGTGAGAGGTGTGAGGTGCTCGGGTGTGGGCGGACCGGTCCGCAGGACATGCTGGGCGACGTGCGCGGCCTCGAGCACCGCAGGATGCGCGGCCTCCTGGGGGGAGACCTCCAGGCCCATCCGTTCCAGGGCTGTGCGGGCCATGAGCGCTAGGACGGATCGCTCCTCGGCGCTCTCGCGCGCGTCGGGTTCCAGTCGCACCGTGCGTGACCTCCGTGCTCGCGGGAGCGGGGGAAGCGGTGAGGGGATGGGCGGCGAACCGTTCGGGTTCGCCGCCCGAGCGGCGCAGCGTCAGCTGGGCAAGTCGATCATCAGCGCCAGTTCGGGAAGCTCTTCTTCGGGAATCTGCTCGATCTCCTCGTTCATGTCGATCTCCCTTCGATAGCCGCCTCCTCCGACATTGACGGGGAGTCACGGTGCAGCCACGGTAGGCACGGGCCGGAAGTGAGCACAAGGTGCGCCCCGTTCCCCACGACGTACGCACCACGGCCCGTATGACTGGCAGGACCACTGCCGGAGCCGCATCGCCGCCAGGTGCGCCGGGCGATCGACGGCGATGCCCGTGCGGTTCCCGGCCTGCGAGTTCCGGTCCGCCGGTCGCGTCGGCCGTGGCCCGGGGAGTCATCTGCCGTCGACCCGGGTGGGCACAGCCGCGCACAGCGTGCCCCGCTGTGTCACCTGCTCCCTCTCGGACACATTTCTGTCTGGAATGCGCTGAGAGTGTCGGCCCTGCCGCCGCCGGACTGGCGCTTCAGGCGTCCGGCGCAGCGTCCGGCACTGCGTCCGGCTCACAATCGGTGCGGGCAGGCGCAGCGCAATCCGGACAGTCGAATGGGCCGAAATGCTGCTCTTGGAAAGCCTGTTACCACCCAGGATGATGCTTCGTCAGCTGCCCCGTCCCGAGGAGACGCCCGTGGATCCGACGCACACCACGTCTCACCGACCTACGTCCGCCGCCGGCCGGCCCACGTCCGCCGCCACGGTCGCGGAGGGCTAGACCGGCATGCGCATCGCGTACCTGCACGGGGGTGGCCTTCCCTCGCCCTTCGCCAACGGTGTCCACGTCATGCGGATGTGCGATGCGTTCGCCGCCGCCGGGCACGAGGTGACCCTCTACTCCGCTCCCGGCTCGGGCGAGGACCCGTACGCCTACTACGGTGTGCGCCACCGCTTCCCGATCCGCCTCGTCGCCTGCCCCGACTACACGCCCTCCGGCTACTGGAAGCGCGCCGAGGACGTCCGGACAATGGTGGTGGACGGTCCGGCCCCAGATCTCGTCTACGGGCGGGATCCCTACGCTCTGGCCGCCCTCAGCGACCTGGCGCCCCTGGTGTACGAGATCCACCAACTGCGTGAGGACCTGTCTCCCGCCGGTACCGAGGAAGCGCTCCTCGGCGCGCCCCGGTTGGTCCGTGTCGTCGCGATCACCCACGCCCTCGCCCGCGATCTGCGGGACAAGTACGCGGCCATGGGCACGCTGCCCATCGTGGTCGCGCCGGACTGCGCGGATCCGCCAGGCCCCGCCCCGACGGAAGGGCTGCCGCTGCCGGGCCGCCCGGACGCCCTGAGCGTCGGCTACGTCGGCCACCTCTACGACGGGCGGGGCATCGGACTTGTCCTGGAACTCGCCGAACGGTTTCCCTCGCTCGACTTCCACCTCGTCGGCGGCATGGACGAGGACCGCGCCCGCTGGCAGCGGGTCTGCCGCTCTCCTCATGTGCACTTCCACGGCCACCGGCCGCCGGCCACGCTGGGGGAGTACTACGCCCGCTTCGACGTCGTCCTCGCACCCTACGAGCACAAGGTGTACTTGTGGGGGAAGCTGGGGGAGACCGGGCGCTGGGCCTCACCCATGAAGGTGTTCGAGTACATGTCCCACGGTTGCCCCATGATCGCTTCCGACCTGCCGGTCCTGCGGGAAGTCCTCCGGGACCGGGTCAACTGCCTCCTCCGCCCGCCCGAGGACCCGGACGCCTGGGCGGGAGCATTGCACGAACTGATCACCGACGCCGCCCTGCGCCGCAGGCTCGGCGCAGAGGGGCGTCGGCAGGTCCTGGAGCGTTACACCTGGCGCAGGCGGGCCGACGTCGTCCTCGCCGGGCTCGGCGGCCCGGAGACCGGCCGAAGCGGGCCTGCTGTATGACGGACGAAGCGCCCCTCCAGCGGGTGGTGGTGGACGGCTATCCCGGTCGGGCGAGTGTGCGGGCCGGCGAGGTCCTGCGGCTGCACCTCTCGACCCGCGCCGAACGGTTCCGGGCCGACTTCTACCGCTGCGGCCCACGCCCGCGCCTGATGGGCCACATGGAAGGACGGGGCACGTACGCGGAGCCGGGCGGTCACGACGAGGACTGGAACTGGCCCGGACACGACGTCCCGATCCCCGCGCACTGGCCCTCAGGGGTCTACGTCGCGGTGCTCGGCCCCGGTGCCGAGCCCCCGGCCATCCCGTCGCCGGCCGATGCCGCCGCCCTGGACGCCCGGCACTCGCGGCTGCTGTTCGTGGTGACGGCCCGCGAACCCGGCCGGACCGCTCGCATCCTGTACAAGGTGCCGCTTTTCACCTATCACGCCTACAACCGGAGCGGCGGTGCGAGCCTGTACGGTGCCCTTGCCCGCACCGAGGACCGCCGCACCGTCAGCCTCGGGCGCCCCGGCGGCGGGACCGGTGGCCCGGTGAAGGGCAGGCCCGACGCGCACGACCCCCGAACTCCCCGGCAGACCTTCGCACACTGGGACGCGCCGTTCATCGCGTGGCTGGAGGCATCGGGATTCACCGCCGACTACTGCACCGACCTCGACCTGGACGAGGCCCCGGAACTCGCCCACCACTACCGGCTGCTGTTGTCCGCAGGACACGACGAGTACTGGAGCGAGCGCGTCCGCCGACACGTCACTGCTTTCCGCGACCAGGGCGGCAACATCGCGATCTTCGGAGCCAACACCTGTTGGTGGCGGGTGACGCCGAACGCGGCGGGCACCGCCATCAGTTGCTCCAAGTACCCGCCTGGAGTGCCCCAGGGCGCCGACACCGACCGGATGCGGGGCGCCCCCGATCACTGGTGGGAGACCGAACCGGAGAACCGGCTCATCGGTGTCAGCTATCGCAACGGCGGCGGGCACTGGGACGGGCCGCGCGAGCCACTGGGCTTCACCGTTCAGCACGCCGGGCACCCCGCCTTCGCGGGCACCGGCCTGCGTGAGGGCGACGTCCTGGGAGCCGAGTACCACCTCGTGGGCTACGAATGCGACGGAGCCGCCTACCGGCGCGACCAGCACGGGCGGGCGGTGGCGACGGGGAATGACGGAACTCCCGACGGCTACACGATCCTGGGCGTCGCGGACCTTCCCACGGCCCCCGGGTCTGGTTGGCACACCGCCGCACGCGAGAGCGACGACCCTGGGCGAGCCGCCACCCTCGGGCTCTACACCCGGGGCGGAACCGTGTTCAACGCGGCCACCACCGACTGGCCGCGGCTCCTGCCCTTGGACCCCCGCATACAGACCATCACCCGTAACGTGATCACCCTGCTCACCTGAGGCCAGGCTGCGGCCGTACCGCTCCGGGCGCACGACACCCAACCCTCGGCGTCCCAGCCGCACGTGCCGGTCCCACCACCCGGCCCGCCGTCCCACCACCCGGCCCGCGCCGGCGCACCGGCCCTGCGCAGGACACACGTCCTGCGCCACTCGCACGCGGGCGAACCGCCCAGAGGGGACCACGCATGCCCATACGGCCCGGCACGGCCGGTCGCACCGCTCTCGCAGCGACCTCGCGCACGAGAATCCGAACCGGACGCCCCCACGCCTCGGCCAGACCACGGCCCGGGACGACCGGCCCACGGCCGTACGTGTCCGGGGAGAAGAGGTGAACCCGGCCGTTCTGAGCGGGGCGATGCCCCGCGACACCGCGACCCCTACCCCGCGGACCAGCCCGGCTCACGGCCGCGTGGTCGTCGTCGGGCAGGGCTACGTCGGGCTGTCGCTGGCCGTACGGGCCGCCGAAAGCGGATACCAGGTCGTCGGCTACGACGTGGACAAGGAACGGGTGAGCCGCCTGGTGGCCGGCGACTCCTACGTCGAAGACGTCTCCCGCGCACAGCTCCTCCCGCTGCTGGCCTCCGGTGCCTACCAGGCCAGCCGCGACCAGGCCGACTGTGAAGGCTTCGATATCGCCGTCATCACCGTGCCCACACCGCTGAGAGACGGACTGCCCGACTTGTCGCACATCGTCGAATCGGCCCGAATGCTGGGCGGGTACCTCCGGGCGGGAACCACCGTCGTCCTGGAATCGACCACTTACCCGGGAACGACCGAGGAGCTCGTCGCACCCCTCCTGGAGCAGGCATCCGGGCTCGTCGCCGGCCGGGACTTCCAGCTCGGGTACAGCCCCGAGCGCATAGACCCCGGCAACACCCGCTGGCGGCTGGACAACACGCCCAAGGTGGTCTCCGGGGTGAATACGGCCTCGCTGGTGCGGGTCACGGACTTCTACCAGTCCATCGTGGACACGACGGTGCAGGTCAGCAGCTGCCGGACCGCCGAGATGGCCAAACTGCTGGAGAACACCTTCCGCCACGTCAACATCGCCCTGGTCAACGAGCTCGCCACTTTCGCACACGATCTGGACGTCGACGTGTGGGAGGCGATCGACGCGGCGGCGACCAAACCCCACGGCTTCCTCCGCTTCCTCCCGGGACCGGGAGTCGGCGGGCACTGCCTGCCGATCGACCCTTCCTACCTGTCCTGGTGGGCCGAGCGCACCGCGGGCCGCACCTTCCGCTTCGTCGAACTCGCCAACGACGTCAACGGCCACATGCCGGACTACGTGGTGCGGCGGCTCACCGACGGGCTGCGGCAGCGCGGCAAGAAGGTGGAGGGCTCCCGCGTCCTGCTGCTGGGCCTCGCTTACAAGGCCAACACCAGTGACGCCCGCGAGACCCCGGCCGCCCGCATCGCCGAACTCCTTCTCGCCCTGGGCGCAGACGTCAGCGCCGCGGACCCTCACGTCGCCCGGTCGGTACCGCCGGCCTCCGGGGTGCTGGACGGAGTCATCCGGGTGACGGCCGGGGAGCAGGAGCTGTCGGCCGCCGACGCGGTCGTCCTGCTCGCGGACCACGACGCTTTCGACTACGGCCTCATCGCCGGATGCTCCGCCTACGTCCTGGACTGCCGTCGACGACTCGGCGGCGACAACATCGACGTCCTTTGACCGAAACCCCGACCGGGAGTGATGGTATGAAGATCGTGATTACCGGCGGCGCCGGCTTCATCGGCAGCAATCTCACACATGCCCTCGCCCATTGCGGCGAGGTGTCCGAGATCCGGGTCCTGGACGACCTTTCCACCGGCTCCAAGGACAACCTCGCCGGAGCCGACGTCCACCTCGTCGAGGGCAGCGTCCTCGACGGCCCGCTCCTCGACCGGGCGTTCCGGGGCATGGACACCATCGTCCACCTCGCCGCCCTGCCCTCGGTGTCCCGCTCGGTGGCCGACCCCCTCGCCAGCCACCGCGCCAACGCCACCGGAACGCTCATGGTCCTGGAGGCGGCCCGACGTGCGGGCGGCACCCACGTGATCGCCGCCTCCTCGTCCTCCGTGTACGGCGCCAACCCCTGCCTCCCCAAGCACGAGGACCTGCGCCCCGCCCCCCTCAGCCCCTACGCGGTGAGCAAACTGGCGGCCGAGTCCTACCTGGCCGCCTACCACCACTGCTACGACCTGCCGGTCCTGCCGTTCCGCTTCTTCAACGTCTACGGACCCCGGCAACCCGCGGGACACGCCTACGCGGCGGTGGTACCCGCCTGGATCAATGCCATGACGACAGGTCAGCAAGTCCTCGTCCACGGAGACGGCCTCCAGAGTCGCGACTTCACCTACGTGGAGACCGTCTGCCGCGTCCTCATCAGGGCGGCACTGCGCAAGGCGGTCTCCGCCAGCCCCGTGAACCTCGCATATGGAACGCGCACCTCGCTCACCGAGCTGATCACGGAGCTGGAAGCGGTTCTGGGGGCACCGCTCGACCCGCGGCACCTGCCGCCGAGGCCGGGCGACGTACGCCATTCGCATGCCGAGAACTCCCGACTGCTGAGTCTCTTCCCCGATGTTGAGCCGGTCCCGCTGCGCGAGGGGCTGGAACGGACCGTCGAGTGGTTCCGGGCGCAGCCCCGGTAGAACACCTCCTGCCACAGGAGCCGGCCCGCCGGATCTCCTCGACCGAATCGACCGAATCGACCGAAGCACCCGCCACGCACGCAATCGGAGCCGGACGTGACCGAACCCCGCCCCGCACCGCAGGACAGATCGCCCGAGGAGGAACAGCAGCGCCCACCGGCGGTCCGGACGGGGGCGGGCATGCGCATCGCGTATCTGCACCCCGGGAGCGTCCCCTCGGTCTACGCCAACAGCGTCCACGCCATGCGGATGTGTGACGCGTTCACCCAGGCCGGGCACGAGGTCACGCTGTACACGGCACCGGGCACATACACCGTCGAGGACCCGCACGCCTACTACGGGGTCCGCCACCACTTCTCCGTGACGACGGTTCCGAGCCCCGACTACTCACCGGCCGGGTACCGAGCACGGGCCGAGCGCGTCCGCTCCCTGCTGACGCGCGACACCCCGCCGGACCTGATCTACGGTCACGACCTGTACGCCCTCACCGCAGCGGCCGCGGTGGCACCGCTCGTCTACGAGACACACCGCCTGCGGGACGACCCGTACACCCTGCGCATCGAAGAGAACCTGCTCCGCGTTACTCCGCCGACGCGCATCGTCGTGATCACCCACGCGCTCGGGCGTGACTACCGGCGCGCCTACGGCCACCTGGGCGCCCTTCCGATCGTCGTCGCCCCGGAGGCCGCCGAGGAGCCCCCCGCGCCCGCCCGCCCACAGGCTCCGCCGCCGATGACAGGGAGGCCGTGCGCACCGCGCATCGGATACGTCGGGCACCTCTACGAAGGGCGCGGCATCGATCTGGTCCTGGCGCTGGCCGACCGCTTCCCCGACTGCGATTTCCACCTGGTCGGCGGTGCTCCCGAGGATCTCGCCCGGTGGCGGAAGCGGGGCGGGCCCGCGAACGCGTACTTCCACGGTCACCGGCCGCCCGGTGCCGTCCACGCGTACTATCCGCTGTTCGACGTCGTTCTCGCGCCGTACCAGGCGAAGGTCTACACGGCCGGCGGGCATTGCGAAACAGGCCGCTGGGCGTCCCCGATGAAACTCTTCGAGTACATGGCGCACGGGCGCGCCATCATCGCATCCGATCTGCCCGTTCTGCGCGAAATCCTCCAGGACGGGGTCAACTGCCTCCTGCGCCCGCCCGACGATCCGAACGCCTGGGCTGACGCCGTCGCCCACCTTGTCGCCGACGCGGTCTTCGCACGTTCGCTGGGGGACGCGGGCCGCCGGCAGTTCCTCCACCGCCACACCTGGCGCCACCGGGCCGACCTGGTACTTGCGGGCCTCGACACGACCCGCGTCGCCGCGCCGCGGTGAGACTCCCGACCGGAAGCCACCATGAAGCCGTTCGGATGGATGTCGGTATGTGCTGCCGCTTGGGCAGTTGAGCCCGAGCCGGACCAGCGACCTCGCTCGCAGCCCGTCCGCGCGCTGAAGATCCGGGTGCAGCCCTACGACCCGAAGACCGCAATCGTCAGCCCCGATAAGGCCCGCGAGAACATGGAGAAGGAAGTCGACCGGCCGCTGGGGACGGCCGTCTACCTCCAGCGCCATGCCCACGCCGCGAGGCTCGGAGGTACGTGCTCGGTGCGGACTCCAAGGAGAGCTGCCTCGCCGAGGGCGCCCGCCTCCAGCTCAACGTCCGGGACGACAAGACTCGCCGGGAGATCGTCGAAGGACGGCTTACTGCTTGGCTACTTCACCACCCCCCACACGCGTCACCCGAATATCCACTTTCATGAGGGAGGATGGCGCTTCCGGCACGTGCAGCGTCGATGTACCGCCCACAGCGCAATTGGGCCGCCACCGAGTGCATCGACACGGCTCGTGATCGAGTTGCAGTGCCCGGTAATGAGTGAAGACTGGGAAATAGGACATTTCCGCAGGTCCCGGTCTTTCGAGAGGCGCCGGGTGCGTCTCTAGTTGGACCGTGCATGGCCGCGGCAGCCCAGTCTCCGGTTGCCTGATCTAGCTCATGACGAGATCCCGCACGGCCCCGTGCGCCCATTGCCAAGTGGCCTTACGCGCCCGTTCTATCGGTGAGCGCGCAGTCGGACAGTGCTGGGACCGCCATTGCATGAGGAGATACGCGATGACGAGCGAACGTGACGACGAGCAGCGGAACGGACTGCAGCTCCATCAGATGATCTCGGCGCTCCGTACGGAACTAGAGACTGCCCAGCAGGAAGGCTCAGAGAAGCAGCTGCGCTTTGGTGTGTCTGGGGTGGAGCTTGAGGCCACGGTCCAGGTGACGGTGGAGGGAGGGGGCAAAGGGGGCGTCAGGTTTTGGGTCATCGAAGCCACCGCCGGCATGGATCGAAGCAAGGCAACCACGCAGCGGATCAAGCTCAATCTCGATGTTCCTCCCGGAACCCTCGTCACAGGTGAACGCGCAAAATGATCGGTGCGGACGCAGAGCGCCTGGTATCGATCTTGCTGGATAAGACCCGCGGATCGGGCTACCTACTTGCGCCCAACTTGGTTCTGACCGCTGGGCACTGCGTGGAGTCTGAAGGGTCCGAGGTAGAGGTGCTCAGGTTCAGTCGTGACGAGCACGGGCGATACGACCTGGCCGCGAGTTCCGCCTTCAAGGTAGCGGTGAAGAGCGGCCCGAATGCTCTCGACTTTGCCCTCCTGACCCATGAAGGGCCCACCTCTGATCCTCTGGCTCTGGGCGGCAAGGGGCGAGGCGAGGTCCGGTTGGGCCGACTCGTAGGCGAGGACCAGGTTCCGGCGCAGGCCCTCGGCTTTCCTACGTCCCAAGTGGACACCCAGCAGTACATGAACGTCGAAGATGCCCGGGGATTCGTACTCCCCCTGACCGGCAGCCGGACTGCTCAGGACGCCGAAGCGCCAACGGAGCGCTTGCACTTCCAGATCAGCACTGGGACTCCGGTAAGAAGTGTGGCCGCGTCACTGTGGGGCGGCATGTCCGGTGCGGCTCTGTTCAGCGGTGACCACTTGCTCGGCGTGATCGTGGAGGATCGCCCGACGGTCGAGGGGCGACTCCAGGCCGTTCCGGTGGAGCGGATCTTCGGCGAGCGCGGTCATGAGGAGGCGAAGGCATGCTTGCGCCGACACCAGGCCCGGAGAATCGACGACTCTCTGACCGATCCGGTATGGGCGGGACACGGAGTGCTCAAGCCGCCCTACAGTCCTCTGCCTCCCCCGGACCAGTGGTCGGAGGCCGATCTCCTACAGGCCCGATACAACGTCGTGCCGTTCTGTGGTGACGAACGTAAACGTGAACGCGACCAGTTGACCGACTGGTGCCGAACGTCAGGGAAGATCCGCATGCGGCTGCTCTCGGGAGGTGGCGCCGTTGGCAAGTCCCGCCTCGCTCGCGAGGTGTGCCGCCTCATGGGCGCTGAAGGCTGGGTCGTCGGCATCATCGACCCTCTGAGCGTCGACTTCGCTCAGGTGTGCGCTTTGGACGAGAACCGTCTGCTGGTCGTCGACGACGCCGACGCGCATGTCGGCCAGTTGGAGGCTCTCCTTACCGAAGTCGATAGGCAAGCCGAGCGCCCACATAGGCTGCGGATCCTCGTCGTGGGACACAGCGGGGGACCCTGGTGGCAAGCCCTCCGGCGTCGGCACGAGTCTCGTATGGACAGCGGTGATCCCCCGCCGCTTACCCCACCAGCCCACATCGGTCGAAAGGAAGTCTACGACGCTGCCGTTGAGGCCTTCCGACTCTGGTACCAGCAGAAGGACCTTTGGTATCAGCAGAAGGCACAGGAAGACACGACGGAGACGGAGAAGAAGGCCGCGCCCACCAGCAAGGAAGGGCCCACCGACACAACGGGCGCCTGTCCTCTGCTGGACTTCAGTAGCCGCGATTTCGACAGCTATCTTCTGATCTTGATCCAGGCCCTGGTCGACGCTCGCGCCAGACTCGACAAGGGCCCAGCTATCGCCACCGCTCCGGCATTGCGCTCTCGGGTAGATGCTCTGCTCGACTATGCCATCGATGTGGAGCGGCAGAGGTGGCAGGAATCGGCAAGATCTTCCGGTCTGCCCGACGACGCCGTGCTTCTCGAACGTGTCATCGCCATTGCGGGTATGGCCGTGGCCACCGGTCCGACAGACGGGAGCGGTGAAACAGATGCGTCCCGCCGGCTGCGGCTCGTCCCCGACCTCGCCGATGAGCCGGAGTGGCGCCGACGCGCATTCGCCCGGTGGCAGCACACACAGTTCACTGGCGAGGGCTACCTGCGTCCGCTCCAGCCACTGCGCCTGGCTGAGCGCCTCGGGGCCAGGGTGCTCGCAACATTCCCCGAGTTGGTTTCGCAGCTGCTCGATGTCGAAGGGACCGGACCGGGAATCCCGGACCGCCCAGTTGACCAGTCACACCAGGTGCTCAACGTGTTGCAGCTGCTGCAGCTCACCGCGGGAAACGAGACGGAGAACCACGATACGTGCGGCGATATCGCGGGGACGAGTTCACAGGCTCAGAAGGACGCCCGTGGCCTTCTCGAGCATGCACTCCGTGCACACGCCACCGCTTTGCTTCGGTTGGTGAAGAAGGTCGCCATGAACGATGAGGACGGAACCGCCCAAGCCATCGGTGCCTCACTGGCTGTAGCGCTCAACACGACCTTGCAGAAAGGGGCGGCTCAGGCCGTCGCTGCGGAGGTACTCACCGAGCTCGACGAGTCCTGTCCGGATGTCCTCCTAGAACTGGCCACGACCATAGCGGATCATGCAGTTGCCTATTACCAACGCAGCGACTCGCCGCACACCGAAGAAAACAGAGCGGGACTTGCCACTGCTCTTCAGCGGTGGTCCCTGTACCTGGCAAACTCCGGTCTCCGGAACCGCGCATGCGACGTCGCCTACGAGGCTGTGTACACCCACCATGCACTGGCGCAGCAAGCACCATCGCCAGAACACAAACTAGGGCTGGCCGAGGCACACAGCGATCTTGCCGACCGCCTCGACGACGTCGGCCGGTTCGAGGAGGCTCACGACCACGCTCGGGAGGCCGTGAGACTGTTCGACGAGCTGCACCAGCAGAGCCCGCCACAAGTGGACTCGTTCCGTCTTGCCAAGGCTTTGTGCACGCACGCGACGGCCGCCAACGACATCGGCCGGCATCGGGAAGCCCTCCAAGCGGCAATACGCGCATGCAAGCTGACCCAACAACTGCCAAGAGCTACCGAATTCGAAGAAGACGATCTTAAGGGAAAACAAGCGTTCGCCCTGCGGGGCTTGGCCTGGCAACTAGGCAAGAGCGGCGTCAAGGACGAAGCTTTGACCACAGCGAAGGATGCCTGTGCAAAGTACAGGGATCTATTTGGCCGGAACCCCGGACATTGGCGGCGCCACTACGCCCTGGCCTTGTCCATCTGCGGATCCCAACATGAAGCTAAAGAGGAGTGGAACGACAGCATTGAACTACACAAAGAGGCCGTGGATACACATTACAAGACACTGGAACAGCAATATCGCGAAGCTGTCCGCCCCCATCACGCCAACGCGCTGCGGCACTTGGCGGCTGGGCATCTAGGGCGGGCACGTCATCAACTGCCGCAGGTATCCACTCCCGAGAGCCTGATGCCTAGCGAACAGGCTATGGCGGATCTCGAGGCGGATCTCGACGACGCTCGGGATAGAATCGATCAAGCGCTGACGCTGTACAAGAGCATGCGGCCTGACGACAGACTGGCGAACCGTCTATCCGAGGCTTCAGCCCACCGGCTGAGAGCCGAAATTTTGGTGACCCAGGGAAACATTGATGAAGCTTCAGCCCGTCGACTGAAAGCCGAGAACCTGGCGACCCGGGGAAACATCGACAAGCGCTTCCACCCGGCGCGGCCCAGCCGGGCTTTCAAACCGGCCGAGGCGGCAGCGAAGGACTCGCTCAAGCTCTACGAGGCCATCGATAAACACACATGGCAAAGCAAGTTCGACATGATCCAGGCACGGGTATCGCTGGTCGAGGCCACGGCCGGCCAGGGACGTTCCAAAGAGGCCCGCGGCCTGGGTGAGGATGTCAGAAGTTGCCTCCTGCGACTCGGCGCCGAGGAACCTGACCGAACCGAAGTGGACGACGCGCTCGGACTGATCGAGAAATACCTGGAGGGTCTCAGCGGCCTAAGCGAAGCACCACAGAAATCGCGTAAACCGGCAAAGCTTATACTCCATCCCCGCAATCAGAACGCACGAGCGACCAGTCGTACACCGCATATCCGGCACGGAAATTACTACCAGGGTTGAACTAAACTTGCACACACCTCGAGGAGTCCTGACGATTCCTGATCCCTGCCGTACGGCTATGACGCGATATGCGCAGGGCGGTGGGCGGGCCACAGAACAGCAGCATCAGAGATCGACGCAGAGATCTTCTTCCACCGGATGATCTTTACTTCAACATGGCATTCATCAAGAATGGGTGGCGCCCGATGTAGAGGCTGTTGTGCGGCCGGTGCGGCGGCCCCAGCGGGTGAATCGACCCGAAAGCCGTCCACAAGCCGAGCTGCCCGGCCAGCGCGGCGATCGACTCCGCTTCCTCTCGCAGGACATCCCACGCAGCACGGCTCCAGTCGGCCGGGACCAGCTCTCCATCAGCTCCGGCCGCCATCACGTGCTTGCTCGGATAGACGATCGCCCCCTCGGGGAACTGCACCAGCCGCGCACCCGCCCGGCGGCCTCGACCATCAGAGCCCGGATCTCCTCCCCGGCCGCCCGCAACGCTCCTCGCTCAGCCGGGTCCTCCGGCACCGTGCTCTGCGCGACCGCCAACCGCAATGTCCTCGCCACGCCGTGGACGGTACGGCACGCCCAGATCCACGGCCAGACCCCTCGCGGACGCAGGCCAGCCCTGGCCGGATACAAGCAGTCATCTGTTCGACGGCGCGACTTTTCGGCACCAGAGAACCCGGCAACTCAGCCCGCTGGACAGCGTCGTGCGACCTGCTCCCGACCGCCGAACTGTTGATCGCAACCAGGCCGGACATCGGAGCGAAGACGCCTTGGCGGACTGCAAAACACCCGACACCACGAGCCACCGGCCTGCCAGGCTGTCTCCAACAGACCGGCACATGAGCTTGATCCGCTTTGACGGACATTCGAGATCAGGGGTTCGTCCCCGGGAGGATGTCCATCATGGAGAGCATGGGGAAGAAGAAGCCTCGCCCTCGCCGTTCGTTCACGTCGGAGTTCAAGGCCGAGATCGTCGAGCTGTGCCGGCGCGGTGACCGCTCGGTCGGTCAGATACCAAGGGCTTCGGTCTGACCGAGACCGCGGTGCGGGACTGGGTCAAGCAGGCCGAGGTCGACGCGGGCGAGCGTGACGGGCTGACCAGCAGCGAGCGTGAGGAGCTGGCCGCGCTGCGGCGGGAGAACCGCCGCCTGCGGGAGGACGTCGACATCCTCAAGCGTGCGACGGCTTTCTTCGCGAAGGAGACCCGGTGACGGTGCACCCGTTCATCGAGGCGGAGAAGCAGAGCAACCACAACGTCAAACGAGCGTGTGAACTGCTCAAGGTCTCCCGCACCGCCTTCTATGCCCGCCTGGGCGGCACTCCCGGCCCCCGCGCGGTCCGCGACCTGGAACTGACCGAGAAGATCACCGAAGCCCACGAGAACTCCCACGGCACCTACGGTGCCCCGCGCGTCCATGCCGTCCTGCAACGCGAGGGCGAGAGATGCGGGCGGCGCCGCGTCGCCAGGCTGATGCGGGATGCCGGACTCCAAGGCCGGCACCGCAGGCGGCGACACGTGACCACCGTCCCCGACCCGCGGGCCGCCGCCAGGCCCGACCTCATCGGGCGCGACTACGCGCCCGATCCGGCCGCACTCGACGTCCGCTGGTGCGGCGACATCACGTATATCCCGACCGATCAGGGCTGGCTCTATCTAGCCACCGTCATCGACGTCGCCTCCCGTCGTGTCGTCACTGGGCAACCGCCGATCATCTGCGGACCGACCTGGTCGCCGACACCCTCACACGCTGTACATCGAGTCGACCGCGATCACCCCGGGCCCGTACTCCTCGATGCGGCGCAGCAGATGGGCGGTGTCGTTGTGCCGAAAGGGCCGCACCGGGGCGCCGGCCGCCTTCGCCCGCCCACAGCGACATGTGGGCCAGCATGTCCACGTACACCGGCACCTCGGGCCCGGCCAGGGTCTGCAGCAGCCCCACGTTGGCGTCGTACCCCGACTGGCAGAACACGCCCGCCCCCGAACCGAGGTAGCGTGCCAGCTCCCGCTCCAGCACGGTCTGCGGGTTCTCCTCATACAGCAGCACCGCCGACGCCAGCCGCGCCCCCCCGCATCGCGTGCAGCGACTCGGCCACGGCGTCCACGATGCGCTTGTCGCCAGCCAGGCGCAGGTAGTCGTTGCTGTCGACCACCGTGGAGCCCGGACCCGGCAGGCGCCGGCCACGCAAGATATGCCGGCCGTCCCACCGCCCCCGAATCCCGCCCGCGTGGAAAGCCTCCACCCGTTCCTGGACGAACGCCGGCAACAGCGGGCCGGCGGCAGAAGTATCGATCATGCTGCGCAATGTAGGCCCCGCAGACCAGCCACAAGGCTCTGCCCGACCCGTCCGAGTGATCACCGCACCAATGTTCGTATCGACCGGTAGGCGACAGGTCGGCTGAGGCGGAACGGGGATGTGGTTATGCGCCGAGTACCTGTTCGAAGTGGCCGGGCCCGGTGCGGGGCAGGACGTGCGATGCACTGGTGTAGCGGTGGGTGTGGGTCTGCCAGGCGTGGTAGCCGCTCATCCACACGCCCATGATCTCCACGTACGTGTCCACGCCGGCGGCCTCGGGGCCCATCAGGCCGAGCTGCGTACACAGGGCGGGTATCTGCAGGGCGAGTTCGCGGAACCGCTCCACGCGCCGGCGGACTTCCTCCCGGGCTCCGGCGATCGCCTCCCCGCGAGTGCATCCTCGGTCGTACTCGAGGACCAGGACGAGGTTGTCCATGTCGCCACGCGCTTCTTCCTTCTCCAGAGAGTAGACGTCGTTGCACATGAAGGTGACGTCGATGGCGGCCTGCCGCATGATCCGCAGCTGGGGGCTGTGGAACGCCGGCGCCGGAACGTGGATGCCGGCGGCCCGCTCGCCCAGCGACAGCGGCAGGTCGGTACCGGCGATGCCGCGCCGCACCTGGAGGTAGCTCTCCATGTCCGCCGGCGCACCACGCAGGCGCCCGATCGCCTCGTGCGCCTGCGTGGCGAAGTAGTACTCCCACTCGTACGCGCACCGGCCGACCCACCCCGGGTGTGCGCCGTTGGTGCTGCGCGCCCAGATGTCGGCGAACGCACGCGAGCACGGATCCGCACCCGGCCCGGGCCGGGCGCCGTGGACGATGTCGATCATCTTCTGGCACACGTCCGCGGCCAGGGCCGGGTCTTGGCCGAACGGGCCGTCGAACTGGTCGTCGAAGACGAAGAACAACGCCATGGCGTCCGCGCACAGGTCCAGGGCTGGCCCCTCGGCGTAGGGAAAGCCGAGGGCGGCCAGCCGCGGCATGTCCCAGGAGGCGTACCACTCCAGGGAGCGGCCTTCGCCGACCAAACCGGTGCGCCGCACCCACGCCAGATTCCGCTCCCGTGCGCCCTCAAGGTCCGTACTGAGCCGGACGGGGAAGGGGAGATGGAACTCGATGTCCTGCGGCACGCGTGTCCTCCGTGAAACGAGCTGGTCACAGCCGGGTGGGGCAGGTGCCAGCTTTGGCTACGGGGTTCACGATCTCCCGGTTGTCTGACGTGGCGAAGCTGCCGGTCAGCCAGATCGTGGCCGGTACCCACCGTTGTGATGGCGAGGCGCTTTGGTGGGTTCCAGGCGTGCGGCCTGGATGGCGGTCGCGGTCGCGGGGGCGGGGGCCTGGGGACTCGTCGGCACTGCGTGTCGAAGGGATCCCCGGTGGGAGCTGCCGGCGCCCGTGTCGGGGCAGCGTTGTGCCGCGCCGTCACTCCTTCCGGTAACAAAGATCGCCTCGCAATCACGCCTGTCTGCCAGCCCGGTTACGTAAAGGCACTCATCAAGCCAGGCTCGGGATCGACGGGCCGCAGAAGACAGGTGACGGAAATGCGAACTGAGGCCGCCCAGCGAGTCGAGCTGATCTTCACCCTCCTGGACGTCAACGGCAACGGAGTCATCGACTCCGACGACTTCGACCTCATGACGGACCGTGTTCTGAAGGCGGCATCCGCATCGCACGACGACGCGAAGGCCGCCATCCGGGCCGCGTTCCGCCGCTACTGGACGACGCTGGCCACCGAACTGGACACCAACGGCGACGGTGTGATCAACGTCGAGGAGTTCCGTCCCTTCGTGCTCGACCCCCAGCGCTTCGGTCCCACGATCACCCAGTTCGCCCAAGCGCTCTCCGCTCTCGGCGACCCCGACAAGGACGGCCTGATCGAGCGCTCGCTGTTCGTACGGCTGATGACGGCGATCGGCTTCGATGAGGCGAACATCCACGCGACCTTCGACGCCCTGGGCCCGGACGCCGAGGACCGCATCACCGTGGCCACGTATGCCGCCAGCATCGAGGCCTACTACGCGCCGGACATGGCCGGGATCCCGGGCGACCAGCTCGTGGCCGCCCCAGCCGTCTGACACGGCCCCTCAAAGGCTGTCCCGGGACGCTGTCACTCGTTCATCATGACTTGGCTCGGCCGGTAACCGGCGGAGGCGTGGTGATGGCGAGCCGGTGGTCACCAGGGCGTAGGCGCGAGCGAGCTCCGCCAGCGCCGTGGCGGCGTGGCCGTCGGACTTCTCCATAAGGTGCTTGGCCTCGGCGCCGATGGCCGCCAGCAGCTCGTCCCGGGCTTCGGCGGCGGCAGGCACCGGCGCCACCTGGATCACTGCCGGGATCTGCTGGACCCCCTTGTTGACTTCGGCCCCGCTTAGGCTCCTGGGGGGCTGCCGGGCGCCGAGCAGTATGTGTGAGACTCCCTCTGAATGATCACTCGGGGGGAGTTTCGCGTTGAACGCGCTGTTGAAGAGGGTGTGGATCGGGCCGGCCGCGACCTTGATCGTGAGTCTGGCCGCCATGGTTCTGCCGGACCACATCCAGATAGACGACGACGGGCGCATCCACCTGGGCGCGCCCGCGCCCACGCCGTCCCCATCCACGGCGGCGCCCACACCGGAGTCCACGTCACCGCCCCTCACACGGGACGCCGTCGAGGAGGTGATCCGGACCGCGGTCAGCGCGGCGGGCCTCGACCCGGCGCAGGGCCGCCCGACCGTCGCGGCCGACCCCAACTCGGACAGGACGGGCTGGATGGCCGTCCGCGAGAAGACCGCCGCACAGTCGGAGATGAACGCGATCTGCGCCGACCTGGAGCGCCAGGGCTGGTCGCTGAACCCGAACGGCGACCGCCCCGATGCCTCCCGCAGCTACAAGCGCGGGGGCTGGTACCTGCTGGTGAGCACGCGCGGGAAGACCCAGGCGCCGTCCACCACCTCCGCCTTGACCGACTCGCAGACCTACCTGACCCTGACCGGGCTCCGGCTGAACCTTTCCGACATACCCCTCCCCGAGATCACCGTCCGCATCGGCTGACCCCTCACAGAGAAGCCCACACCGTCTCGCGGCCCGCCCGGCGTCCGACTTCGCGGTCTGGAAGCATTCCTCGATCGCCCAGCGTGATCCGGCGATCCGCACCAGCTCCTGGACGGTGGTCGCCAAAGGGGCGTAAGCGAGGTAGTAGGCGGTCTCGTCGGGCTTGCGGATGCTGCGGCGGGCCAGAGCCCACCGCATCCGGTGGGGACCTCGCCCTGGTGGTCGAACTCGGCGACGGCCGGCGACCGCACCGCCGCCCAGTGGTAGAGGCGAGGGCCCTTCGCGCCGTCACCGCACGAGATCTTCTCCCAGGCTTCGGCCGGGGCCTGCGCGAACAGGCCGTCGATGCGAGGGCAGCCCACGGTGGACTGGGACTTGGGCACGGCCAGCACGTAGCCGACGCCGGACTACTCCAGCATCCGGCGCAAGCGGCTCTCCTGTCCGTAGGCGGCGTCCGGGGTGACCCAGGCGACAGGCAGTGGCGAGGCGAGGCATCGCAGTACGATGCGCCGGGCCAGTTGGCCCTTGGTGGCGAACTCCCGCTGTTGGGGACTTTGACCGCGCGGCAGCGTTCGCGGTCCTCGGTCCAGGTCTTGGGCAGGTAGAGCTCGCGGTCGACCAGGGTCCGGCCCCGGGCCTCGCATAGGCGGCGAAGACGCCGATCTGGCAGTTCTCGGTGCGGCCGGCAGTTCCGGAGTATTGGCGTTGGATCCCTGCGGAGGTGGTGCCTTTCTTGGTGAACCCGGTGTCGTCGACGATGAGGACGCCATCACTCTCACCGAGCTTGTCGGCGACGTATTCCTGCAGGTCGTCGCGGATGTCGTCAGGGTTCCGCTTCGCTGCGGCGCGTAGGTGCTGCAGGCCGTCGGGGGTTGCGTGGCCTGCCTGTTCAGCCAGCTGCCAGCTGTTCTTCCGGGCCACTGGCGCAAGGAGGCCGCGTACGTAGTCGCGCATGCGGCGGCGTGGTTCCACCCGGCCGAAGCGATGGCCGATGTTCACGAAGAGGTCGTCCAGTTCCAGGTTCCACTGCTCGGCAACACGTGCGGTGATCACGGGGGAAGGCTGCCCCGCACGCTGCCATTACCAGCGACGCTGTCGCACGGTCGAGGGGCGGCCCGTCGAAGACCGCCCCTGACCACCCTGCCGCCCACTACACTCCAGCCGCCCAACGAAACCCGCAGGCCAGACAGCAAAATCCTGCTGGAGTACTAAGACAACGTCAGGGCGTGGCGCGACGAGTTCTGACTCCGTCGGCCTCGAAGTCGTAGACGGTGTTGTTGATCCGCAGGCCGTCGACAGCGCCGATCCACATGTGGTCGCGGCCCTTGCCCACCGCGGCGGTGTAGATGGTCGGCTGCGTGCCGCCGTCGTTGAGCGAGGTTTGCAACTGCGGGAATGTGCACATGGTGGTCTGGTTGCAGCCGGTCACGACGCCCGCGTTGCCCGTGAGGAACCACTGGCCGGTCGTGGTGGCATCCAGGTAGGGACTCCAGCGGTTCGTCACCGGGGAGGGGCCCGGCACCCACACCAAAGTGGAGTAGGTGGTGGCCGGAGCCGCCGTGAGGTTCGGATTGATCTCGAACCTGATGTTCGGCATGTTCCCCGGACCGCCGTATGAGATGTTCTCGCCGGTCTGGAAGACGTGGAACCCGACCTGGTTCAGTCCCAGCACCGGGTTGCCGTAGAAGTCGACCTCGTTGCCGAAGTCGACCTTCTCACTGGGCGGGTTGAGGGAGGTGGAGCTGTCCGCCACTTCGATTCCGAGGCTACCCCGTCCATAGGGCGGCCTCGCAGAGGGGCCCGAAATGCGGCGAATAGTCCCCCTGGTGTAGCGAACGGTGTCGACCACTCCTCTGCCGCGGCGGGGTGCTGTGCCGGCGCTCTGCGCAAGTGACTGCATCCTTTGGCCTACTGTGTTTTCGTCCCTGTGGAGGGCGCTCTCGCGGCACCGCCGGGAGAGGGTTGATCCGTGCGAACAACCATCGGATACACCGTCGAAAGCATCGGCTACGTCGTAGGAGCCCAGGGGCTCGTCAGCTTCGCTTCGCAGACCCTCTTCGGCACGGAGTGGGGCTGGATGCACAAGGTCGTCGACCTTCCGCCCACCGCCTACCTCGGCATCGTCGCCGTGGGGCTGACGCTCGTCGTCGGCGGGGTGAATACGCGGAAGGCGCCCCAGCGCCAGGAGGTCGCTTGACCGGCGGGCCTTTCAGCCCGAGACTCCCATCTCCGTGTCGTAGCGGTCGAAGCCCGCAACAAGTACGCCGACGGTCAGACGCCAAATGTTCGGCCATGCCAAACTCCCGCTCCTCCGCGAACCGCCGAGCTCCTCGCTACCAACGGCGAGGTCCCGGGTCTGTGCCGCCTCGCGGAGCTCACCGGCCTGACCTGCCGGGTACCGCCGGTACTTCTAGATTGGGGCCCTCAAACGAGGGTCCGAATCGGCGCCCCGCTACCCGATGACCTGCACGTCGTCGCAGGGCGCGGGAGCCGGTGCCAGGGCCCGCTGTGCGTCCTTCCAGTGAGCGGCCTCCCCGTCCACGCCGCGCTTTGCCGGCGTCACGTATCCGACCCATGGTCCCAGGCCTTCGTTGTCCATGGTCTCGACGCCCACCACGTACCGCTGGCCCGGCTCCAGGACGGCATACAGCTCCGGGTCCACGGTGGCGTACCGGCCCGGGGAGCCGCCCTTCTCGATCCCCTGGGTGACCGTGAGCGACTCGGGAAGGGTGCCTTTCAAGCCCTTCAGGACATGCACTTGACTGGACAGGTACGAGCTGCCGCCCGCCTCCCATGCCCGGGTGTTCTTCACCGTCTCGACCACGGCCATCACCGGAAACTCGTCGGCGACCACGGGGTCCTTCGTCAGGTCCGCGCCACAGGACCCGTGCGTGGTGCTTTCCGTACCGGCGACCGTGTACCAGCCGCCACCGGCGAGCAGCAGCCCGCCGGTCAGGCCCGCCGCAGTCCACATCCGTGCACCCATGATCAGCCCCACAGCTTCTTGTAGTTGGCCTTGTCCACGGCCTGAGGTACGTCGTAGTCCTCTTGGACCTGGGGCCACATCAGCGAGTGCGTCGTATTGAAGTCCTTGTGGCAGAGGCCGAGCGCATGCCCCAGTTCGTGGGCGGCGACACTCCGACGCTTCTTCGCCGAATACAACGACATCTTCGCCTTGTTGAAACGGATGTAGTCCGTCCACGCCGGTTCGGCGTTGTAGCTCCAGATGCCGGCCGCGGTGCTCTTGGCGTCGTTGAAGTCCTGGAAGTCGAGGTCGTTGACCGTGCTCGCGGTGTCCCCGACGATTTTGATCTTCGCGCCGGAGTACTGCCAGGCCGCGATGGCGTGCTTGATCTCCGCGTGGTACTGCGAGGAGTCCGTGTACCGGATCTCGCCTTCGTCGACGGAGCTCCGGGACTTCGATTCGGACTCGCCCTTGACGCATGGCGCCGGATCGACGGCACGCGCTGGACCGGGCGCGAGGAGCAGCAGGGAGGCGGCCGCTGATAACGCGACGAAGAACCTGTTCACCTCTCCCACGGTAGGGGAGTGCCGCGCTGGGACGATCGTTTCGTCGGGCCCCCCAAAAAACAAATTGTCTTCGGCGACCCGGAGCCGGTCGCGCGTCCAGCGACTGCTCTCCTTGGTCTGGCGGAGGACTGCCCAGACACCACCGTCGTCTACGGGCATGCCTCCTGACGGTCCCGCACCTGCGTGCCGCCGCGGACGAGGGCCGACGTGCTTGTGCTGTGGATTTCCTGAACCACACCCGCTCTGGCCACATGACCTGTTCGTGGATTCGACGGCCTGCGAGCCGCCCGGACGGTCCACCGCGCCCGGGGCAGTCCACGAGGCGCATCGCGCCGTTGGCCAGGGCCACGGCCAGGCAGGGGCGTGGGTGACAACCCTCTGCTGCGAGGGGCCGCCCCGGGAGCGGACAGCGCTTGGTTGCCCCACGGCGGCGGCTACGGTCTCCAGGACGGCGCGCTGTTGCGCGTCGATGGGTACGTCGGCCTGGCGCAGCGAGCGAAGCGTGGGCCTCTCGGCGCACAGCCGGCACAGCCGGCACAGCCGGCACAGCCCGAACACCGGCATCAGTCCGGCACCGATGGGGGTGTGCGAGGACGAGCTCTCGTAGGCGGGTCGGTAGCAGCCGGGGCACAGGCGCAGTCCTCGGGCCCATCCGCCGGCGGCGCGTCCGAACCGAGCAGTGGGACGATTCGGCGGAGGTTCTCTCCCGCTTCGGCCCATAGGCCTATCGGCCGATCCGCGCGCCGCTCGAAGGCGACGGCGCCTTCCGGGCCCTCGACGGTGCGGACCGGGGCCAGCGTGCCTGCGCCTTCCTCGGGGTCGTGGGGGAGAAACACCAGGGCGGTCCCGAACCCGGCCCTTCTCCACGCCGATGGCGTGCGCTTGCCTGGAGGCGAGGGCCGCGCTGAGATCGGTCAGCCCGCGGCCGTTGTCGTCGTTGCGCAGCCGCAGAGGCCATGCGGCCGGAGTGCCGTAGACCCAGCGGGCGATGAGGTGATCAGGATGCCGTTGCTGGACTGGCGAATGTCCAGGTGGTGCATCCCTTGTCTGGGGTGACCGGAGGTGGAAACCGCGAAACCGAAGGGCGTCCGTTTTCCCAGGTCAGGCCCGGTGGGCACGTCCCTCTCGGAGAACGATTGCCGGGGGTGGGACGGATCGAGGTGCGGCTGACGTCGGCTGCCGCGCAGAGTCTCCTACGCGCACAGCTAAATTTTTGATAACGCTTCGTCAGATTGCTGTCTAGTAACTAACCTTTTGCCCCCTTTCGAGGATTTGACGCATCGTTATGTTTCGCAAAGCGGAAGACGATCTTCCCGCTCTCAGGACATTCCCATGGGGGGATTGTGCATTTTCGCAGTAGATCGGGGGCGCCATGGTTGCGTTCCCGTTCAGTGATAGGGACTCCAGGACGGCTCGCGGTGACCGCGGCAGGGCTGGCTGTGGTGATGTCGGTTTCGGCGCTTCAAGGTGCCGCCCCGGTGCTCGCCGTGCCTCAGCCCGAGGCTCAAGGGCAGGCTGGAGACGCTGCGGTGACGGTTGCCGCTGACATCGCCTCCGCGCGTGTTGCCGCCCGTCTGTCGGGCAAGCGGGTCGAGGCTCTGTCCGAGCGGACAGAGACGTCGACGACTTGGGCGAACAAGGACGGCTCGCTGACCTCTGAGGTAGCCGCCGGCCCGGTCCGTTTCAAGGACGCCCAGGGGCAGTGGCGTGAGGTGGACGTGGACCTCGCCGCCGCGGCTGACGGTTCGGTGGTGTCCAAAGCTCATCCGCAGGGTCTGCGGCTGTCAGGCAAGAAGGGAACGACGGCCCAGTCGATGGCCGCGGCCCAGTCTGCGGCCGAGACTGACCTCGTGACGCTGGGACAGGGTGATGAGGCCATCACGCTGCAGTGGCGTGGTGGACTGCCTGCCCCGGTCCTGGACGGCACCCGGGCGACGTACGCGGATGCTGTGCCGGGTGCGGATGTGGTGGTGGAGGCCACCCGTACCGGCTTCGAGCAGTTCGTCGAGGTCAAGGCCAAGCCTGCGACTGGTTTCTCATACACGCTGCCGCTGAAGACCAAGGGACTGAAGGTCGAGCAGCAGGCGGACGGCAGCTTGCTGTTCACCGACAAGAAGTCGAAGAAGACCGCGACGATGCCCGCCCCCGTCATGTGGGACGCCACCGTCGACCCGGTCTCCGGCGAACACACCCGCCGCGCGAAGGTCGGCCTGAAGGCCGTCAAGGCCGAGGACGGCGTCGAGCTCGTCATCACCCCCGACGCCGCCTTCCTCGCGGACCCGGCAACGAAGTACCCGGTCACGGTCGACCCGTCGACCTCATCACTGGGCAACCTGTTCGACACCTACGTCCAGCAGGGCGAAACCGTCGACTGGTCCAACGACACCGAGCTGGACTTCGGCAACCCGGGCACGAAGAACGGCGACGGCACCTGGCGCACGGCCCGATCGTTCATCACCTGGAACACCGCTCCGATCGTGGACGCACTCGTCTCCGACGCCAAGCTGTCGCTGTTCAACTTCCACTCCGGGAACACGGACTGCTCGGCCCAGCCCTGGGAGGCGTGGTCCTCCAACGGTCCGACCACCGCTTCGCGCTGGACGAACCAGCCGGCCATGGTGACCAAGTACGCCACGTCCAGCGAGACCAAGGGCAACCCCGGCTGCAC
This sequence comes from Streptomyces sp. NPDC060031, assembly GCF_042736805.1. Classification (NCBI taxonomy): domain Bacteria; kingdom Bacillati; phylum Actinomycetota; class Actinomycetes; order Kitasatosporales; family Streptomycetaceae; genus Streptomyces; species Streptomyces sp. NPDC060031. The sequence continues at coordinate 8,420 of NZ_JBHWVM010000063.1, read as the reverse complement.
CTCCCAGCCTGACGGCTGGGTCAACGCGGATGTCACGGGCCTGGTCCAGCAGTGGGCCAGCAACAAGTGGACGTTCTCCAGCATGGGCCTGCGGGCCACGGACGAGAACAACACCAAGCAGTGGAAGCGGGTCAACTCCGCCAACGCCGCGAGCAACGTTCCCAAGCTGACGGTGACCTACAACTACCGGCCGCGTACGGGTACCCACCAGGAGGCGGGTCCGCCGTTCTTCTCCTACGGCGGCGCCTACACCGTCAATACGGTGACGCCGACGTTGCGCGATACGTTTGTCGATGCGAACGGCGACAAGGTCAACGGCACGTTCCAGATCTTCGACTCGGCCACCGACACCCAGGTCGGCAACGTCATCGTCTCCCCGTACGTCCCCTCCGGCCAGGTCGCCTCGGTGACCGTTCCCGCCGGCGTGCTGACGAACGGCAAGACGTACAAGTTCCGGACCTCTCCTTACGACGGCACGCACTACAACGCGGGCTGGTCGGCGTGGAAGACCTTCACGGTCGACACCTCCGCGCCGTCGGCTCCGACCGGTCTGGGCTCGACGGACTATCCGTCGAACGCCTGGGTCAAGGGTGCCGGGCAGGCCGGCAACTTCACGGTGACCCCGCCGGCCGGCGACCAGAACTGGCTCGAGTGGTCGTTCGACGCCACCACCTGGACCAAGGTGGAGACCGGCGGCACCGGGGGCGTCAAGACGCTGTCGATCGCACCGCCGAAGGACGGCACCCACGCCCTGCAGGTCCGCTCGGTCGACAAGGCGGACAACAGGTCCGACGCGGTCGCGTACACCTTCCACGCGGGACCCGGCGGCTTCGTCCAGCCGTCCTCCGGCGAGCGCACCGCCCGTCGTCTTCCGCTGGTGGCCGAGGCCGACGGCAACAAGTTCGACAAGGTGTCGTTCTCCTGGCGGCGCTCCGAGGCCGACCCCTGGACCGCGATCCCGGCCGGGCACGTCACCGCCGACGGGAACCCGCTCACGTCCTGGCCGGTGGCCATGCCGGGCGGCAAGAATCCGCCGCTGGTCTGGAATGCCACGGACACCGTCAACCCTGACGGAACGGTCCAGGTCAAGGCTGACTTCAGCGGCCCCAACTCGGCGACCGGCGCCACTGAACCGCTGACCGTGATCGTCGATCGCACCGCGGACGGCGCCGCGTCCAGCAGTGTAGGCCCCGGTTCGGTCAACCTGCTGACCGGTGACTACACGCTCTCCGGCACGGACGCCTCGGCCTTCGGGCTGTCCGTCACGCGCACGGCATCGTCCCGCATCCCGGACAAGGGGGCCAAGCAGGACGGCCAGGTCGCGATCTTCGGTAAGGAGTGGGTGTCCGGTACGACCGCGGCCGCCACCGAATCGCTCTACGGCAGTCTTCGCAAGGTCTCGGCCACGGCTGTCGACGTGGTCGACGCGGATGGCGACGCCATCCACTTCACCGCGAATGCGGCGAAGAACGGCTGGGTACCCGAGCCCGGCTCGGAGGACCTGACCCTCACCGGCAGTGTCACCGGATCGTTCACCCTGGCCGACACCGATGGCTCGGTCACTGAGTTCAGCAAGATCGACCCGGCCGTCGAGACGTGGCAGGTCACTTCGACCTTGCTCAACGGCCTCGCCAACACCACGACCACGGTGGTCTCCGAAGCGGTGACCGTCGGGAGCACGAAGCTGGTCCGCCCCAAGCGGGTCATCGCCCCGACCCCGGCCGTCAGTGCGGCCGCGTGCACCGCCGACGCGTCGGCGAAGGGCTGCCGCGTCCTGGACTTCGTGTACGCGAACTCCACGACCGCCACCGCCCTGGCCTTCGGCGACTTCGCCAACCAGGTCAAGGAGATCCGGCTGTGGTCCACGGAGCCCGGAGCGGGCTCCGCGACGTCCAAGACGGTGCAGGCGTACACCTATGACAGCGACGGCAAGCTGCGGCAGACGTGGAACCCCCTGATCACCCCTGCGCTGAAGACCGAGTACGGCTACGACTCGGCCGGACGCGTCACCGGCCTCACCTCGGCCGGCGAGCTCCCCTGGACGTTCACCTACGGCCAGGTGGGCAATGCCGCCACCGCCGGTGAAGGCATGCTGCTCAAGGCCTCCCGGTCAGGGCTCAAGCAGGGGACGTCCGACGTCGCGGAGGGCACCGCGTCGACCTCGGTCGTCTACGACGTTCCACTGACCGGCGCCAAGGCCCCGTACGCCCTCGGGGCGGCGGACGTGAAGGCGTGGGGTCAGACCGAGGTACCCACCGATGCCGCCGCGGTCTTCCCCGCGGACTCGGTGCCGGTGAGTCACTCCGGTGGCTCGCTCACCTCGTCCTCCTACGGCCGCGCCGAGGTCACCTACCTCGGTGTCTCCGGACGCGAGGTCAACTCCGCCACCCCCGGCGGACACATCTCCACCACCGAGCACGACCGCTTCGGCAACTCCGTACGCGAACTGTCCGCAGCCAACCGGGCGGTCGCGCTCGGCGTCTCGGCCGCAGACCGTGCTGTCCTGGCGGATCTGGGCATCGCTTCGCTGTCCACGGCCGAGCGTGCGAACCTGCTGGGCACGACCTCGGTGTACAACGAGAACGGCACCCGGGAGCTGGAGGAGTTCGGTCCGCTGCGGCGCATCGACCTCACCGCCGATCTGAAGTCCGGCACGACCACTCTGGTCACGGCCGGCACCTCGGTCACCGCCCGCGGCTGGAACGTGAACGAGTACGACGCGGGCCGTCCCAGCGACGGCACCGCGAAGGTCAAGGACCAGGTCACCAAGGTCACCTCGGGCGCCCAGGTGCGCGAGTACCCGGCGGTCCAGGGTGAGAACCGCGTGAGCCAGACGGTGTACGACTGGGTCAAGGGCCTGCCCACCCAGACCGTCAAGGACCCGGGCGGCCTCGCCATCACCGAGTCCACCGAGTACGACGACCAGGGACGCGTGGTCAAACAGCTCCTGCCCGGATCCAACGGGAGCGACGCCGGAGCCCGCGTCACCACGTACTGGTCCGCGACGGGCAGCGGCACCTGCCAGGGCCGTCCCGAGTGGGCCGACCTCATCTGCGCCACGGGGCCCGGCGGGTCCATCACGGGTGGCGGCTCCAACCCGAGCGAGCTGCCCACGACCACCAGTGAGTACGACTGGTGGGGCAATGCCGCCAAGGTCACCTCGACCGCGAACGGCGTCAGCCGGACCGTCACGACCAGCTACGACGGCGCCGGCCGAGCCACCACGGTGGCCGTGACCGGCGGTGTCGGGCAGCCCGTTCCCGACACCACGAGCGAGTATGACCCCGCCAGCGGACGGCCCGTCAAGACGGTCTCCTCGACCGGCGGCACGATCACGAGGGCGTACGACAAGCTCGGACGCGAGACCTCGTACACGGACGCCGACGGCGGCACCACGACCAGCGAGTTCGACGTCCTGGACCGCAAGGTCAAGGTCAGTGACAACACGCCCTCGACGGTCACGTTCACCTACGACCACACCATCGAGCCTCGTGGCATGGCAACGAAGACCAGCGACTCCGTCGCCGGTGTCTTCCAGGCCACCTACGACGCCGATGGTTCGGTCACCAGCGAGAAGCTGCCTGGCGGATACACCCTCAACGTCACCGAGGACACCACCGGCGCCGCTGTCAATCGCACCTACAGCCGTGACAGTGACGGTACGGTCGTCGTGTCCGACAACACGACCGAGTCCATCCACGGCCAGGTCACCACACACGCCGGCTGGTCGGCCCAGCGCTACGGCTACGACGCCACCGGTCGCCTGACGTCCGTCAACGACACCACCGACACGGTCTGCACCAAGCGGAGTTACACGCTCGACAACCGCACCAACCGCAAGTCCCTGACCGCGGCGGTCGGCACCCCTGGAGCGGACTGCCCCACCACCGGAGGCACGGCCACCAGCCACAGCTACGACAGTGCCGACCGCATCGTCGACAGCGGCTACGCCTACGATGCCTTCGGCCGCGCCTCGGCGCTTCCCGGCACCACCATCGGCTACTACGCGAACGACCTGGTGCAGCAGCAGGTCTCCGGCAGCAACCGTCAGACCTGGCAGCTCGACGCCAACCAGCGCTTCCGCTCCTGGAAGACCGAGAGCTACAGCGGGTCGGCCTGGACGCAAACCGGCGTCAAGACGAACCACTATGACAGTGACGGCGACAACCCGCGCTGGATCACGGAGGACCTGGGATCCGGCGCACTGACCCGTAACGTCGACTCGGCTTCGGGAGACCTGGCCGCCACGACGAGTAAGTCGGGTGACGTCGTCCTCCAGCTCACCAACATCCACGGTGACGTGGCGCTCCAGCTTCCGCTGGACGTGGCGAAGCCGCCGGTTGCCCTGGACAACGACGAGTTCGGCAACCCGCGCGCCGGCCAGGCCGCCACCCGCTACAACTGGCTCGGTGCCAAGCAGCGCTCGAGCGACACGCTGACCGGCATCATCCTGATGGGTGTCCGTCTGTACAACCCCGTGACCGGACGCTTCCTGAGCGCCGACCCCGTGTACGGCGGTGGCGACAACGCTTACGCCTACCCCGGGGATCCGGTCAACCAGTTCGACCTCGACGGCAGGTGGTGGAGCCCGAAGAAGTGGTGGAACCAGCAGCGCCAGCGCCACGCGAGCGTCGACATGGCCCACTCCGCAGGCGTCTTCGGGTTGGGTGTGGCGTCCTTCCGGTACGCGGGCCCCGTCCTCAAGGCCTCGCTCAGGCTGCGGTGGCGGCACGTGCGCAACCCCGTCCGCACCTTCAAGTACGTCAGACGCTCATGCAGCTCGGGCAACTACCGGAACTGCGCCCTCACCGGCTACGTGGCAAAGAACGTGAAGAAGACCCTGTGGCACGGGCGCAACGTGTACCGCCACGCCAGCCGGTTCATCGGAAACGGCAAGGCGTACTTCGTCAACTCCACGACTCCGTACACCTACCGTAAGACCAGCTACCGGAAGTGGGGCGGCCGGTTCTGATGCGACGAGAAGATGGTGCGATATGACAAACAGTCAGCGAAACAGGGCCCTGGTACAGGCGTGGGTCATCTGGGCCATCGCCGCCTCCCTGACTCTGGACGACGTGACGGATCTCAGCCCGTTGGAAGTGTTCTACAAGGTGATATTCGTCGTCATCACCGTGTCAGCGGTCCGCGAAAGCTGGAGCTGGATCAAGCACCGGCGCACGAAGGCTGACCTTCCGACCGACGCATAACCACGAAACACGAAACACGAAGGCCGGTGCCGCCGAGCTCATCGCTCCGCGGCACCGGCTTTTGAAGTCCTCGATGGCGAGGTCCTCGTCTGGGACACGGCGGCCGGACGGCTGTCCTTCGAGGCGCTCCAGCGTCGGGCCGCCGCCCGCGGCCGCACCGCCGCCGCGCTGGCCGTGCAGAGTCCGGCGTTCTTCATCGCCTTCGACGTCCTGCAGGCCGATGGCACCGAGTTGTTGACCCTGCCCTGCCGCGAGCGCCGCCGGCGGCTCGAGGTCTTGTTCGCGGCCCGTGCGCTGAGCGCGCCGTGGACGCTGTGCCCGATGACCACTGACCCGGCCACAGCCAGGGAGTGGCTGGAGGAGTGGACAGACGTCTCCGGGGTGGAGGGCTTGGTCGTAAAGAAGATGAACCAGCGCAATCTCCCCGGATCCCGCGCCTGGACCAAGATCAGACGCAGAGACACCACCGAAGCGATCATCGGCGCTGTCACCGGCACCCTTGCACGCCCCCAACTCCTCGTCCTCGGCCGTCACGATCCGACCGGCCGCCTCCGCCCCGTCGGCCGCACCGTCCCGCTGCGTCCCGCCGCGGCCCGTGAGCTCGCCGAGCACCTCACCCCGGCCGGCCCCGGCCATCCGTGGACCGGCGCGAAGTTCTCGTCGGCGTGGGGTACCCGTGACGTCCTGGAGACCACCCTCGTCCAGCCGGACCTCGTTGCCGAGATCAGTGCCGACACCTCCGTCGACCGCGGCGTCTACCGGTATCCGATCCGGTACGTGGGCCTGCGCCTGGACGCGGCCGTCGATGACGTGCCCCGGTTCGGCGGGGCCCGGCCACGGCCGCCGGGTGAGCGAAAACCGCCGTCGCGGCGGGGCGCAGTATGAGCAGTGCCCGTGTAGCGCAGTACCAGCAGTATGCAGTCCCCCCCCCACGCAGGTAGGTAGTTGATCACCGAGGGATGAACGGAGGAGCGAAGCGCCATCAGGATCGCCCGGGCGGAGTGTTGAGTCCGGGTACCGCAGGACATCGTTTGTGCGGTGGTCTCCGGTCAAGCAACCGCGATCCCTGCGCCTCGGGCCGCAGTCGGGCCAGGCACGCGGAAACAGTAGGCCGGTGCAGTTCCAGGGCCGGCAGGTGGTGTAGCAGTTCCTTCGGGGCCCTGGTGCCATAGGCACCAGGGCTCACGTCCACCGACAGCACGCGACGTCCGTGATCGACGGGAACAACAACTCCTTCAACCAGAGTGCGACCTCTTCCACGGTCTCGAACTGTCGGCCCAACCACGCTGTCCACGGACCAGTTTCGGGCGACTTCGCCTACGACTCGAAGAGGCTCGACTGTCACTCAGAGTGCCCGCGCCACAGAAGTTGAGCCAGAACCGGTTCTCATGAACAAAGCCAGAGGGCAGGTGGTGTTGTGCGCTCGGGGTTATGGCGGGTGGCGGGGCTTGCCTCTGCCCCTGGGGCAGGGGGCACAGTGTCCGTGTGCAAGAAGACTTGATCACTATTGGGGAGCTCGGGGCCAGGACCAGGCTGAGTTCCAAGGCTCTGCGGCTGTACGGGGACCGGGGGCTGCTGCCGCCGGCCCAGGTCGATTCGCGGACCGGGTTCCGCCGCTACGGCTCGGCCCAGGTCGAGCGGGCCCGCCGCATCGCGTTGCTGCGTGCTGCCGGCATGCCGCTGGCGCGGATCGCGGTGGTGCTCGATTCGAGCGGTGAGGTGTCGGTACGGCTGGTAGACGCGTACTGGCGAGAGCAGGAGTCCGCACACGGGGCCCGCCGGGATGCGGTGGGCCATGTCCGAGAGGTTCTGACCGGAAGGAGCCCGACCATGTACGAGATCGCCGAGCGTGACGTGCCCGAGCAGAAGGTGCTGTTTACCCAGCGTCACGTGAGCGCAGCCGAGCTGCCGGGCTTCCTTGCGGAGGCGAGCGGGCTGCTGTTCTCCCGCCTGCGGCAGGCGGGAGCGGGCTTGTCCGGACCGGTCTTCGCCGTCTACCACGGCCTGGTGAGCGAGGACTCCGACGGCTTGGTGGAGGTCTGTGCCCCGACGCAGAACGCGGTCGAACCGGCGGATCGGATCGGGGTGCGCATCGAGCCGGCGCACCGTGAGGCGTACACCGCCCTGACGAAGCGACATGAGGGCTACTCGGCGATGGCTGCCGCCCACGACGCTGTCGGCGCGTGGCTCGCCGAGCACGGGTACGCCCGCGGTGCCTCCAACCGGGAGGTGTACTACCCGAACTGGGCCACCGCCGAGCCGGGCGAGCATGTGGCGGACGTCGCCGTACCGTTTCGCCCGCACTCGGACGCGTAGGCATCTCCCTCTGAGCTGCTGGCTAGCCAGACGACCCATCCGTACGGCTTCGCCTGTGCTGTGCCCGGGGCGTTCTGGTGGGAGTGGCTGTTGAGCGGAGGCTTGACGCCGACGGTGCGGCGCGGTGCCATGCGTGGGGAGAGGGGGTGCGCGGGGGCCGACGAGGATCGCGACGCCGAGGGCCGGGGGAGGTGCGGGGGACGGTGATCGGCTGGATCGTCCACGGGGTCCGGACCGTCCGGGAGCCGGGGACAAGTTCTGGCTGGCGGTGCTCGTGCTGATCGTGGCGGTTCTCTTCCTGGCAGGCTTCCTGTCCGGGATGGGCACGGACGCCCGGCCCGCGAACCAGGACGGGTATACCGGCTGGCACTGAGTGATATGCGACGTGTGAGTAGCAGTGGACGGCGACAGTCCTTTGTACTGGGGGTGAGTTGCATCGTTCCTGGTGGCGGGGCTGGGTGGCGTTTGTTGGTGAAGGCGGGTGTCGTTTCCCGCTGAAGGGTCGGCTGTCGCTCGTGTAGGCGCCACCTGGGGCCGCTCGCCGTCCGTTGTGTCGTGTGTTCCGGGGACACCGTTTACGCCGTGCGGGTCGATGACGTGGGCGCCCATATGGAGGGCAACGGGACCGGGGTAGGCGCGCGCCTGATCACGTATGACCCGGACGGGTACCGGTCGAGGCGCACCCGGGGGGAGGGCCCCCCCCCCCGGAGCGCGGCCCCGACCAAAAAAAACAATGGGAGGGGGGCGTGGGATGGCGGGGACAACTTAGCCCCCCCCCCGCGGTTGTGCGTGGAGTTCGACATTGTGCAGGGGGAGCCGTGCGCGGTGATCCACCGGTAACCGGTCCCTGCGGCAAGAACCGCTGACCGGCGCAGCAGTGCGGGCCGCCACCCTGAC
>NZ_JBHWVM010000062.1:17342-47563 GCF_042736805.1 Streptomyces sp. NPDC060031 | reverse complement strand
GCCTGTGTGGTGAGGGTCTTCTCCCGGTGCCCGTTGCGATAGGCGGTGCGGGCCTCGGTGTGTTCACCCCAATCGGCGCCGATCCTCGCGGTGGCCTCGGCCTCGATCAGCTCTTGGAGCAGACGTTCGGCGACCTCTCGGACGAGTTCAAGACCGTCCGTCGAACGTAGTGACTCGAGCAGGCGAAGTAGGTCATGCTGGGACAAGGCCACCGTGCGCTCCTTGGGTTGAACTGGCCGTTCACCAAGGACAGTTGCACGGTGGCCTGCCTGTTCTCAGGGAGCGTTCACCAACAGCCGATGCACGCGGGCACACCACGACGGCGCACTTCTCAGCCAAGATCCGGTACACCACTCCACGGGACACCATCGCCTTGGGCGAAGAGGTGGTTGAGGGGGCGGTACTGGAGGTGGCCTTCTTGACACAGATCAACTGACCGTCAGGGCCCAAGACATCGCAGATCTCCAGCCCTCCACCCTTGAATTTGCTGGTGTGGCCGACGGCCGGGGCCGGTCGCGGCGGAAGCTGGCTCAGGTGTGGAGGCGGCTGTTGGGGCCGTCCTGGTCCCGGGCGCTCTCGTCGTTGAACCAGTAGTCCCCGGCGGCCAGGTACCGGAAGGAATGTGTGCCCTCGCTGGGCAGCTCGACCGTGACGGCGCGCTTGCCGTCCTTGCGGGCCTTGAGCGTGTGCACGCCGGGCTGCCAGCCGTTGAAGTCGCCCACAACGCTGACCGGCCCCGACGGGGTGTCGGCGGGAAGGATGAAGGTGACCTCCGTGCGGTCCTTGCGCAGCGTGCGCTCCAGCATGGGTGCTCCTGACGGGCGGTAGTGGATGGGTGCGTCGCCCATCGTGGGTGGTGCGCACGGCCCGCACGCCGACCCGGCCACCCGCGTCCCGGTGTCACTCGCCCACCACGCCAGGTGACACCAATGGCGCGAAACATCACGCAAAGTGTCATCCTGGAGGGTAGGAGTCCTGTTCCGCAGTAGCGCCAGGAGCCAATAATCGATGCCCAGCAGGCTGTGCCGGGGGGTGCGTTGTCGCGCAACGACGCAGGCTCTGATTCAGGAGTCGCGGATTGTGCTGGAGTGCGCGGACGAGCACTCGATCATGGAGGTGCCGCGTCGGCGCATGGCCGGCAAGACCGTCATCGACTGCACGCACGGCGGAATGCGGCAACTGGTCACAACCGGTTGCTCGTGCGGTAGCAGCTCGCGCACTTGTGGCCAGAAACGCCCAGGGCTCTGAGAATGTCGACGTGCGCTGGCCAAGACCGCGACCGCGTACCGCCTTCGTTGACCGGGAGAGAAGATGACCATCAAGGACATCGGGCCGGAACCTCAAAGCTTCGACCTTGAGACGGCGACGCTTGAAAACACGGACTATCGCGCCGTCGCCTGGTCTGGGAAGTATCTTCAGTTGACCCTCATGTCGATCCCGGTGGGTGAGGACATCGGCTTGGAAGCACACCCGGAGACTGACCAATTCCTACGACTCGACGCAGGCCGGGGCCGCGTCCAGATGGGCCGCGCGAAGGATCGACTCGACTTCGACCAGGAGGTCGAGGATGGTTGGGCAATCTTCGTACCCGCCGGCACTTGGCACAACGTCACCAACATCGGTGACGAGACCCTGCAGCTCTACGCCGTATACGCACCGGTCCACCACGCGTCGGGCAAGATCCACGCGACAGCCGCCGACGCGGAGCGCGACGAGGACTCAGGCGACGACGAGCCGGCAAGCTGGTCGGCCCAGCCTGACCAACAGCCATCGGACGAGCACGCCTGACCACCGAGGGCTTATCGCGACAGTAGTTCCTCGCCCAGAGGCGAGCCGGGAGAATCACGCTCCTCCCCTCCGCCCGTACACCCATCTGGCCCCACGGCACGTGACGTTCCGCTCGACCTCTTTGAAGGCATGGACGTACCTCTGCGGCAGTCAGCGACCGGCTCGGTGCTCGACCTGTCCGCAAAGTACGGAGCCCGCGTTCCTCCGCAACGGGCTGGCGGCGGCCTGCTTACAGCCTCGACCGTTCGTTCCCCAGTGCAGAAGCGTTCCAAGAAGGCCGATGCAACGCTGTCCCCGTCCGAGCTGGACGACGAGATGGCCAAGGCCGCACGTTCTTGCCCCGGGTGCCGCAGCTGTCACCGCCTACCCGATGCTCCTGTAGATCCAGATGCCGAGGAACAGCCCCAGCCGTGGTCCGGCATGCAGGTGACGTCAGGCTGTTTCAGTATGGAAGTCGGGTCGGACGTGTCGCTGTCCACGGAGGTGAGTGCGATGACGCTTCCCGCGCGGCGCCGGACCGGTGGCCCGGTGGAGCCGGACCCGTTCTTCGGCCGCACGCACCAGTTCTTCGGCGCGCCACGGGCGCGGCACACGCCGCTCCGGCCGATGCGGGTACCAGGCCATGCTCCCCTCGGCGGTGAAGAGCGAGGACGTCGGTACGGCTCCGGCCGACGATGCGCTCACGGTCACCGCTCCCAAGGCGCAAGCAGCCACGGCACGGGGCGGGAAACGGCCTCCGTGCATCTGTCCGATAGGACAGCGGGCATTGCCAGGCCCCACGCGTCCAACGGTCGGCACCGTGGTCAGGAGCCGAAACTGTTCCTGGCAGCGGCCGGGATCGGGATCGACCGCAGCGCGTGGGAACAGGCCCCGATTTCCTCAGTCTGCAGTGAGCGGGGCCGTGCCCAGCGGACGGTGCGCCGGGAAAGGGTCAGCGCGACCACCTGGGTACCGCGATGAGGACGGCCGCGACGCCGGAACCCACCACAGCCAGGAGTACCGACGGCGCAGGAGGATCGGAGAGGGCGGCCAAGCCGTCGATCCTCACCTTGACGATGAATCCTGCGGTCGATCTCTGCTGGGAGGTCGGGCACCTGGAGGACATCGGCAAGAACCGCGCCCAGGTCAGGTCGGTGGCCGCCGGGGGCGGAGGCATCAACGTCGCCCGTCATGTCGTGCGGCTCGGAGGACGAGCCACCGCCGTCCACACCGCCGGAGGCGAGGTCGGCCTGCGCCTGAACCGGCTGCTGGACGAAGAGGGCGTCGACCACGTCGCCGTCGACATCGACGACGACACCCGCGAAGCACTCGTGCTGTTCGAGGCCGAATCGAGCCGCGGCTACCACATCGTGCCGGCCGGCCCGCACCTGCACGACCACGAGGGGCGGCGATCCCTGGATGCTCTGGTGCAGGCCGTCGGCAACTGCCCGTACGTCGTGGCCAGCGGCAGCCTGCCCGGCGGCTTGCCCGACGACTTCTACGCGGTCGCCGCCCGCCGCATCAGGGAAGCCGGATCCCGGCTGGTCCTGGACACCTCCGGGCCGGCGCTTCGCGGAGCACTCGCGGAGGGCGTGTTCCTGCTCAGGTGCAACCGCACAGAGGCCGAGAGCCTGACCGGCCGGCCGGTCCGCGGCTTCGACGATGCCCGGGCCCTCAACGAGCACCTGCTCACCACAGGGGCCGCCGAGATCGCCGTCACCACCCTCGGAGAGCTGGGCGCACTGTGCTCGACCGGCCGCGGCCATACCGAGCTCTACGCGCCGCCGCTGCCCGGCGAGCCCCTGAGCGACGCCGGGGCGGGTGACAGCATGGTCGCCGCCCTCATCACACAGCTGGCCGGCGGAGAGGATCCCGTCAGCGCCTGCGCGCTGGGGGTGGCCGCGGCCGCCGCAGCGATGCTCACCCCCAGCACCGAGCCCCTCGACCTGGACGTGGCCCGATCCCTCCGCTCCCAGGTGAGGACCAGGTTCCAGACCGATGCTCGGCGCCGGGGCATTTGACCCTGCCCACCCTCTGCCGTTCGGTCGGCCCTTCAACCACATTGCGTACCCCGTGCCCACAAGCCGACCCTGCCCCGTCACCGCGTCGGGGCGGGGCGCTGCCGGTGGTGCTGAGCGACGCCAGTGCCGACCTCGTGATGCGAGCGGGCCTGCGGTTGGGAAGACTGGAAGCATGGCGACCAAGGCAGTACTTGAGGGCGGCCCGGACGATCTGCCCGAGCGGATCGTTCCGGTCTCCGACCCCGGACAAGACCTGAAGATTCCACACCGCGGCGGGTACGAGCATTTCAAGAACACGTCGCGGCACCAGGACAGCCCGGAGGGACAACTGGCGGTCTACGAGTGGTGGGAACGGACAGAGATCGCCGAATGAAACGGACGGTCAAGGACGCTCGGCCTGTACCTCACCACGGCGGCCGGGATGCGCGGGCCGACACCGCACGGTGGACTGGATCGCCGGCCTCGATCCAGTCCACCCGTTCCCCAACGGCTTCCGTCCTCCTGGTACTTCGCGACCAGCTTCCAGCCGCTGCCGCTCAAACGAATGGCGCGAAGGCAACGCCGCCGCTCTTGCTCTTGCGGAGCGAAGAGCGCAGGCGAGGGCGGGTGCGGTTGCCGGGAGGGCGCCGTCCCGCTGGAGATCACGGGCAGCGGCCGCCAGTAGGGTCAGCCGGTATGACCGTCGCTCGTTCCGTTGCCCTGTTCGCCGTGGCCGCCCTCTTCGAGATCGGCGGAGCCTGGCTGGTGTGGCAGGGCATCCGCGAGCACAAGGGCTGGGTCTGGATCGGTGCCGGCGTCATCGCACTGGGCCTGTACGGGGTGGTGGCCACCTTCCTGTCCGACGACAACTTCGGCCGGATCCTCGCTGCCTACGGCGGGATCTTCGTCGCCGGGTCCATCGCCTGGGGCGTCGTCGCCGACGGGTATCGCCCCGATCGCTACGACGTCATCGGCGCCCTGGTCTGCCTCGCCGGCATGGCTGTGATCATGTATGCACCCCGCGAGAACTGATCTGCCGGAACCACGTTGCAGTTGCGTCGGTGCGCCGCGTCGAGCTCGTTCTGCAGGGGCGAGGGCGGCACGACGAGTGCGGGGCAGGCCGCGTGCGCCACGCATTACTGAGATTTGATGCGTGATGTCGCTGGGTCGACGTCTTGAACTGCGAAGACGAGGGTTCGCCACGCGGCATCATGCGAAGATCACCAGTAACGGGCTCTCCCGCATTGGTCGTGAGGCGTGTTGGTCTGGCTCCTGAGGGAAGGGCCCGCTTCGCGGAGCTGCGCTAGTAGTAGCCCTTCGTGCCGTCGAGTAGCTCCCGGACGATGTCCGCGTGCCCCGCGTGTCGCCCCGTCTCCTCGACGAGGTGGATCAGTATCCAGCGGAGGTTGGCGCTGCCGTCGCGGAAGTCGGGGTGGCGGCCGGCGTCGTCCAGGTCGGCCGCGGCAACGATCTCGTTGCTGCGGGCGCACTGGGCCTCGTACTCCGCGAGGAGCTCTGCGAGGGAGCGGCTGTCCGTGTGCCAGTCGGCGTTCTTGCTTGACTCGTCGAATGCGGGGTTCTGCTTCTTATCGCCGCCGAGGAACAGCACTTCCAGCCATATGTGCTCGGTCCAGCGCATATGGGAGATGAGACCGGCCATCGTCATGGCCGGTGAGGTCGGGATGACCGGACGGCGCGCGTCCTCGTCGCCCAGCCCTTCGCATTTCCAGCGCAGGATCTGCCGCTGCAGGTCCAGCCAGCCGATGAGCGCGGTGCGTTCGTCCGCTTGGAGCGGGGGGCGTTTCAGTTCCGATGACATGCCGGCGCACGCTACCAGGGCGGTCGGGAGGGGGCGCCTGGATGACGGGCTCTTCCGCGATTTACGATCTTGGTCACGGTTGGTGGACATAGGGGTGTTACTGGTGATCTTCGCATGATGCCGCGCGGCGAACCCTCGTCTTCGCAGTTCAAGGCGTCGACCCAGTGACATCACGCATCAAACCTCAGTAGCGGGCCACCGACGGCCGCAGGAGGCGGCGCAACGGGGCACGTGAGCCAGCAAGGCGGCGCCGGGGGTGCCCCGTACGGGGCCCGCGAGGGCGACTCCGGGATTCGCCGCACGGAACGCCGTGTCGAGTACCTCGCGGAGTCTTTCGACGGCAGCGGTACGGCATTCCGCCAGGGCGGAGGGGCTGAGGCCGTTCCGGCTGCCGAGTTCACCTCCCGGTGATTGCCACGCCAGGACGACCCGCAGCTCCGCATCCCGTACACGGGCCTCTGCGGCTGCCCTGTGCAGGGCGGCCGGACTCCCCAGGGTGCCGGTCACGCCGACCACGACTCTTCGCACGACCTGTTCCCTCTCCTCGCCGTCCAGTCACCGGTCCCGAGGGAAAGGCCATGAGGCACGGCGGAGCCATGTCCTTCACGGACTTCTGGCGGAGAGGTCCACAACCCTGACGCCCTGCTGATGGACTCCAGGTCCTGCCGTCAGTGATGCGTATGGAGTGGGCCGGTGGCCGTATGGGTCCCGTTACGGGTGGCCGCCGGGGCGCGGGGGCGGGGATAGCTTCGGTTGCACGTCCCGGACCGCCTCCCCGCGCCGGGGCGTGACCTGTCACTCGTGCCCCGAGGAGGGCCCCATGTGCTTGTTCCAGTACGACGAATCCGACTCCGAGCCTGAGGAACAGAGCCCGGCCGGGCCTCTGTACGTGCCCGCCCGGCCGGGAGGAGCGCACGTCGTCGTGCGGCTGTTCCGCACCGCACTGGGAGCCCGTACCGCCGTCGGTTTCACCAGCCCGGAACGGCTAGCCGCCACGCTCGGTACGGCCCAGCCCTGGATCCGGCTCTCCGAGGCCGCACTCCGCGCGATGGCCCGGCCGCTCGGCGCGTCCCTGCTGACCGTCGACCCCGCACTCACCGCGCCCCCGGTCCCCACGGCGGACGCCGGACCCACCGGAGCGCTGCTCACACGGGTATCCGAGACCACGGCCCGCACGGCCTGAAGGGGAGCAGATCATGACCATCGCCGTTCTCCCGGAGATGCCCGTCGCCGCGGGTGAGCTGTCCGTATGGCCCGCATCCGCAACACCACTCCCGCACGGCGGCCTGGCCGTCGGCGGAGTTCCCCTCAGCGAGATCGCCGACCGGTTCGACACGCCGACCTACGTGCTGGACGAGGGCGAGGTGCGCGGGCGCTGCCGAACGTATCGCGACGCCTTCCCCGACGCGGACGTGCTGTATGCGGCGAAGGCGTTCCTCTCCCGCACCATGGTCCGCTGGGTCCAGGAGGAGGGGCTGGGCCTGGACGTGTGCTCGGCCGGGGAGCTGGAGCTCGCCGTCACGGCCGGCTTCCCGCCGGAACGGATCGTGCTGCACGGCAACGCGAAGTCGCCCCAGGACCTGGCGGCCGCGCTCCGGCTCGGTGTGGGGCGGATCGTCATCGACAGCCCGTCCGAGATCGCCAGGACCGCAGCCGCCGTCGGCCCGGGCGGCCGCCAGAAGGTCATGGTGCGGGTGGTCCCGGGTGTCTCGGCCGGCGGCCACGACAAGATCCGCACCGGTACGGAGGACCAGAAGTTCGGGCTCTCCCTCACCGACGGCGGCGCCCAGCACGCCATCACCCGCATCCTCGGCCAGCCACGGCTCGAACTGACCGGCCTGCACTGCCACATCGGCTCGCAGATCACCGAGGCGAAGCCCTACCTGGTCGCTCTGCGCCGCATGATCGGGCTGATGGCCCGCATCCGTGACACGCACGGCCTGGTCCTGCCCGAGCTCGACATGGGCGGCGGCCACGGCATCGCCTACCGGCCCGGTGCACCCGCCCTCGACCTCACCGCGCTCGCCCGGCGGATGCGTACGGAACTCGTCGACGGCTGCGCCGCCGCGGGACTGCCCGCGCCCCGGCTCGCCGTCGAACCCGGGCGGGCCGTCGTGGGCCCCGCGGGAGTCGCGCTCTACCGGGTACTCGCCGTCAAGCACACCGGCGAGAAGGTGTTCGTCGCCGTGGACGGCGGCATGAGCGACAACCCGCGGCCGGCACTGTACGGGGTGCGGTACGCGCCCCGGCTCGTCGGCCGCCACTCGACGGTGAGGCCCCGTACGGCCACGGTCGTCGGCCGGCACTGCGAGGCGGGCGACATCCTCGCCTCCGACGTCCCGCTGCCGGGCGACATCCACCCCGGCGACCTGCTCGCCGTACCGGTGGCCGGTGCTTACCAGCTGTCCATGGCCTCCGGCTACAACCTGGCCGACCGCCCCGCCATCGTAGCCGTCCACGAGGGCACGGCCCGGCTCCTCGTACGGCGCGAAACCCTGGAGGACCACCGGCGCCGGGACATCGGCGTCTAAGGCCACGCGAGGGCACGTTCGCCGCCGCCCGGGCTTCTCCATATCGTCACGGTGAGATGCAGGATCGCGGCAGGTGCGGCGGCCGGGCGGTTCGTCAGTCCTGATGACCGCCCGGTGCCTGCAGCAGCCGCTCCAGCTCCGTTCCGGCCTCTTCGTATCCGGCATCGGAGATCCGTTGCAGCTCGCGCAGGTCACCGGCTGCGGCCGCGCGTCGCGTGAGCAGCATTCCGGCGTTCCGGGATCCCTCGTCCAACAGGTCGCTCAGCTCCGCGACGTCGCCGGCCGCGTCCGCGAGATCGGCCAGACGGTCCAGCGCGGTCTCGCTGCCCTCGTCGGCCAGGTCGCGGAGGGTTTCCCGATCGGGGTTCGTGTTCTCCATGACTCCATGCTGCAACCTTGCCCCTGGGGCAAGGTCAAGTGGGACGATGGCCGGGTGATCGCCATCGGACAGCTGGCCGGCTACATCGGAGTGTCGATCAAGACCGTCCGCGTCTACCACGACAAGGGGTTGCTCCCCGAGCCCGACCGCGATGCGTCCGGCTACCGGCGGTACGGTGCGAACGACGCCGTCGCTTTGATCAAGATCCGGACACTGGCAGAAGCCGGTGTCCCCCTCGCTCGTATCCGGTATCTGAGAGCGGCGGGCGAGGAGGAATTCCGGCAGGCGCTGGGCGAGATCGACGACGAACTCGACGCCCGCATCCGCAGCCTGCAGGACACTCAAGGGCGCCTGCGCCGGCTCGCCGCCGGGCGTCTGGTGCCACTGCCCGGCGAGGTCTTCGCCCATCTGGAGGATCTGGCCCGATGGGGATTCACGCCTCGATGGGTGGACCTGCAACGCGACTTGTGGATCCTCGTGTTCGCCACCCACCCGGACCGTGCGACCACCCTGTTTCACGAGCAGGCCGAGATCTTGGCCGACCCGACTCTACGGCGGCTATTCCTCGGCTACGACCACGCACACGACCTCGACGCCGACGACCCGCGGCTCGAGGACCTCGCCCGCAGGATCGCCGAGGCGAATCGGGAGCGCTACGGGCCCGACGAACGGCCCGGGCTGGATACGGGCTCTGAGATCCCCGCCCTCATCCAGAGCAGAGTCAACGCTTCGTCCCCGGCATGGGAACGGCTCGGCTCCCTCATTCGCGCCCAACTGGACGCATGACGTGAGCGCCCCCGGAGCGGCCTGCGAGGCGTGTCTCTCCTCGGACCCGTCGCGATGCCAGGACCCTGCTCACTGTCCAGCCGGCGCCGCGGACGCGGTCCGCGCAGTCCGGCAACCACAGCCCGGCCGCGGCGGCCGTACGCGACCTCTCCCGTCACCGGCCGGAGGTCACACCTCCCAGGTGACCGGGAGGCTCTTCACCCCGTAGATGTCCGCGGTCTCCGGGCGCAGGGCGACGTCTTCGGCCGGTACGGCCAGGCGCAGCGTGGGGAAACGCCCCAGCAGCGCGGTGAACGCGACCCGCATCTCGATGCGGGCCAGCTGCGCGCCCAGGCACAGGTGGATGCCGTGGCCGAAGGCCAGGTGCCCGCCGGAGTCCCTCCCGAGGTCGAGCGTGTGGGGATCCGGGTACCGCTCGGGGTCGCGGTTGGCGGTGTTGTACGACAGGACGACCGTCGTGCCGGCCTTGATGGTCTGGCCGCCCACCTCGACGTCCTCCAGTGCCGTCCGCATGAACGACTTGGCGACGCTCAGATACCGCAGCAGCTCCTCGACGGCCTGGTCGATGAGCGCGGGATCGGCAAGCAGCGCGGCCAGTTGCTCCGGGTTCTGCAGCAGCGCGAAGGTCCCGAGGGACAGCATGTTGGCAGTGGTGTCGAAGCCGGCCGCCAGCAGGATCAGGCTGATCCCTTGCAGCTCCTCATCGGTCAGGTCGCTGTCGGTGAGTTCGCTGAGCACGTCGTCGGTGGGGTTCGCACGTTTGGCGGCCACCAGTTCCGCGAGGTAGTGCTGGGTCGCGGTGTAGGCCGCCATCAGCTCCTCGTCGCCCGTCTCCCCGTTCATGAACTTGTCGATCTGTTCCTGGAAGGAGGCCCGGTCCTCGTACGGCACCCCCAGCAGCTCACAGATGATGATGGTGGGGATGGGCTTGGCGAACGCGGTCACCAGGTCCGCCGACGGCCCCGCCTTCTCCATGGCGTCCAGGCAGTCGGTGGTGATCTGCTCGATGCGCTCGGTGAGCAGTCGCATCCGCCGTGCGGTGAACTTACCGACCAGCGGCTTCCGGTAGCGGCTGTGCTGGGGGTCGTCCATGAGGAGGAACTCGCCGGGCGGCGCCGGAGGGATCTCGAAGTCGACCACGTTCAGGAGGTCCTTGCGCGAGCTGAACCGCGGGTCGGCCAAGACGGACCTGACCAGGTCGTATCCGGTGATCATCCAGCCGGCCTTCCCGCCGGGGTGGGTGTAGCGGCTGACGGGGCCGTGCCGACGGGCATCGATCAGCTCTGCCGGAGGGTCGAAGGGACAACCGGACTGACGCTCCGTCGGCAGCGTCGTAACAGTGTGAAGGGATTCATCCATGACCATTCCTCACCTCGCGATAGTGCGCGTTTGATACAACTCGAAAGCTACGTTGCATTTAGGATTGCTGCAATCCATTGGAACACATAAATGCAGGTGAAGAGTGCCAAATTGATGCAATGACGCTGCGCTCGAATGCAATGGTGCGTTGCATTGAGTGGCGGTGAAGGCAATACTGGCGGCATGCCTGGAGGACGGTTGACCCAGCGGGAACGCCAGCACATCGCGGCCGGACTCGCCGGCAAGCTCTCCTACGCCGAGATCGCCAGGCGGCTCGACCGGCCGACCTCGACGATCAGCCGGGAGATCGCACGCAACGGCGGCCCCGGCGGCTACCGGCCCCAGCAGGCGCAGCTGGCGACGGTCCAGCGGGCGCAGCGCGGCACACCAGCACCCCCACGCGCGGCCGAAGCGCCCGGCGGAACGATGGAAGAGGAGATCATCGAGCTGGCGGTCAGATCGGGACTGCCGAGGATGACAGCACGCGTGCACGTCGACCTGTTGCTGTCCGAGGACGGCAGGCGCACAGCAGCCGAGCTGACCCGCAGACTGAAGGTCAGCCCGGCCTCCGTCTCCGTAGCCGTGAACTTCCTGGTCGAGCATGGGTATGTCCGGCGCGAGCGCGATCCGCTGCGGCGTCGCGACATCTACGTGGTCGACGACGACGCCTGGTACCACTCGATCGTGATCAGCTCGCGGCAGACGCTCGAGGCAGCGCAGGCCTCGACGGCCGCGGTGCAGACGTACGGGCCCGAGAGCCCCGTGGGTCAGCGGCTGGCCAAGGTGGGCGCGTTCCTGGAACAGGTCAGCCTGGACATGCTGGAGTCGGCCGACCGATGCCGCCGCCTCCTGGCGTGACGGGTCTCAGCGGGACCGTCTGGTCCGCCGGCGGACCAGTTCCTGCCGCGGTTGGTGCGGTCCACGAGGGCACGGCCCGGATCCTTGTACGGCGCGAAACGCCGGAGGGCTACCGCAACCGGGACATCGGCGGCTAGGGCCGGTAGACGAGCTCGATCACCATCGCTGCGATGATCGCCCAGACCCCCGATACCGAGCAGCCACAGGCATCGAGGATCGCGCCGGTGGCGATGACGGTCAGGCCTGCCGCCCCGAGGGCGAGTACGGTCCGGCGGACGGCGCGATCGGGGCGCCAGGAGATGGTCACGACAGCGAGCATCCCTCCGGATCCGCGTGGGGGCGAGTATCCGGAGGGTTTCCTGTCGGCATCTTGGCGCTGATGTCAGCCCGCGTGGACGTGGGGACGGCGGGCGCGGTCCGGTTCGGCCTCGCGGATGACCTCGCGGGTGACGGGGGCGACCTCGCCCTGGCCGAAGAGGAAGAAGCGGAAGAAGTTGGCGAAGGGGTTGCCCTCGGTCCACTCGAAGTAGATGTGCGGCCGCTGACCGGTCTCGTCCCGGACGTGCAGCAGGAAGGCGGCCAGAGCGTTGGGGATGCTGGAGCTCTCCAGGGTCAGGACGCGGTAGCGGTCGTGCAGCACTTCGCCGCGTACGCGCATGCCCGATTCGAACTCGGACGCGTCCAGGACGGTGACCTCGACGAACATGACGTCGTCCCCGGCAGGGATGTCGTTGTCCGCGCGGATCTGTTCCTTCTTCTGCCGGTACTCGGCGAGGTCCCGGTTGTCGGGCTCGTTCGCGATGAACCGGATCGTGCGGTTGGCGGTGTCGCGGATGAACCGCTGGGCCATGTCGTCGAACTCGATGTGCGTGACGCGCAGCTCGAAGACCCGGGCCAGACGGGAGAGGAGGGAGAGGGCCATGATGCCGGCGATGAAGCAGGCGCCGATCTTCACGCCGTCGGGACGTTCGACGATGTTGACGCCGGTCGTGTAGATGAAGACAGCCGAGATGACGCCGAAGCCGATGGTCCAGCCGCGCTCCCCCGCCCGGCGGGCGGCGATGGTCACGGCGACCGCGGCCGAGGTGATCAGGACGAGGACACCGGTGGCGTACGCGCCGCCCTGCGCGTCGACATCGGCGTTGAAGATCCAGGTCACCAGGAACGCGACAAGGGTGAAGACGATGACCATCGGTCGCAGCGCTCGCGCCCAGTGGGGCGCCATGCCGTACCGGGGCAGGTAGCGCGGCATCAGGTTCAGCAGACCGGCCATCGCCGACGACCCGGCGAACCAAAGGATCAGGATCGTGGAGATGTCGTAGACCGTGCCGAAGGCCGAGCCCAGGTACTCGTGGGCCAGGTAGGCCAGGGCCCGTCCGTTGGCCTCACCGCCTGGCTGGAATTGGGCTGGCGGGATCAGCAGCGTGGTGATGAAGCTGCTGGTGATCAGGAAGACGCTCATGATGATGGCCGCGGTCGTCAGCAGCTTCTTGGCACCGCGGATCCGGCCCGCCGGCTTGTCCTCGGTGTCCTCGGGGGTGCCCTTGACGTGCGGCATGACCGCCACACCGGTCTCGAAGCCGGACAGGCCCAGCGCGAGCTTCGGGAACACGATGAGGGCGATGGCGACCATCATGAGCGGGTTGCCGTGCTCGGCGGTCAGCGCCTCGGTCCAGTCGGTGACGACATGGGGTTCAGCGGCCACCTCCCACAAGCCGCGCGCCACCACGACGACGTTCAGGCTGAGGTACGTGGCCACGAGGACGACGGCGACGCCGATGGCCTCGCTGAACCCCTTGAGGAACACAGCCCCGAGGAGCGCGATCATGATGAGGGTGATCAGCACCTCGTGGCCGTGCAACGTGCTGGTGAGGTGCGGGTTCTCCACCAGGTGCGCGGTAGCGTCCGCGGCTGAGAGGGTGATGGTGATCAGGAAGTCGGTCGCCGCGAACCCGAGCAGGGTCAGGACGAACAGCTTCCCCTTCCAGAACGTCAGCAGCCGCTCCAGCATGGCGATCGAGCCCTCGCCGTGCGGGCTCTCCTCGGCCACTCGCCGGTAGACCGGTAGCGCGCCGAAGAGAGTGAGCAGGACCAGCACGATGGTCGCGAGCGGCGACAGCAGCCCGGCCGCCAGCGCCGCGATGCCGGGCTGGTAGCCGAGGGTGGAGAAGTAGTCCAGACCCGTCAGGCACATGACCCGCCACCACGGCCGGCCGTGGGGCTGGGCCGCCGCCTCCTTGGCGGCGGGCGAACTGTTCTCGGCGGTCAAGCCTTCCAGCATCCACGCGCGCAGGCGCGAGGAGCGGGCCGGGGTGGCCATCGTGGGGAGCTCCTGTCGTACGGCAAAGAATCAGCCATCGACACCGACGGCGGAGCAAGCGTACGCAGATTGATCGCATATGCCCGCGGCTGAGGCAATCCTGACGCGTCCTTAACGCGAACTGAGCTACCTGTGGCGTAGCCGCAGTGTTCCCGAGGTCAGCCGAGGCCGGGAATGGTGGACACCACCAGGTCGATGAGCTTGATGCCTACGAAGGGCAGGATCAGCCCGCCGAGGCCGTAGACACCGAGGTTGCGGCGCAGCAGGTCGTGCGCGGAGGCGGGCCGGTAGCGGACACCGCGCAGGGCGAGCGGGATGAGGGCGACGATGATCAGCGCGTTGAAGATGATCGCCGAGGTGATCGCAGAGGTGGGGCTGCTCAGGCCCATGATGTTGAGTGCTTCGAGTCCCGGGTAGGCCGCGGTGAACATCGCCGGGATGATCGCGAAGTACTTCGCGACGTCGTTGGTGATGGAGAAGGTGGTGAGCGCACCCCGGGTGATGAGGAGCTGCTTGCCGATCTCGACGATCTCGATGAGCTTGGTGGGGTTGGAGTCCAGGTCCACCATGTTCCCGGCCTCCTTGGCGGCCGAGGTGCCGGTGTTCATCGCCACGCCGACGTCGGCCTGCGCGAGGGCGGGGGCGTCGTTCGTACCGTCACCGGTCATGGCGACCAGCTTGCCGCCGGCTTGCTCCCGCTTGATCAGCGCGAGCTTGTCCTCGGGCGTCGCCTGGGCGAGGTACTCGTCCACCCCCGCCTCTGCGGCGATGGCGCGGGCCGTCAGCTCGTTGTCGCCGGTCACCATGACCGTACGGATCCCCATGCTCCGCAGCTCCGCGAACCGCTCCTGGATGCCCTCCTTGACCACGTCCTTGAGGTGGATGATGCCGAGGACCCGCGGACCGTCCCAGTCGTGGACCGCCACCAGCAGAGGGGTCCCGCCGGATTGGGAGACCTGGGCGGACCATGCGGCGGCCTCCGCCTGTACGGTCCCGCCGCGCATAGCCACCCAGTCCATGACCTCCACCACCGCGCCCTTGCGGATGGCGCAGCCGGCGCCGTTGTCCCAGCTCAGGTTGACACCGCTCATCCGGGTGCGGGCGCTGAACTCGGTGAAGCGCGGGTTGCTGAGGTCCTCGGCGGCGGCCGGCTGGAGTCCGTACCGCTGGGCCAGAGCGACGACGGACCGGCCTTCGGGGGTCTCGTCGGCGAGGGAGGACAGCTGGGCGGCGTCTGCGAGCTTGGTGTGGTCGATGCCGGGGAGCGGGATGAAGGCGGCGGCCTCGCGGTTGCCGTGCGTGATGGTGCCTGTCTTGTCGAGGAGCAGGGTGTTGATGTCACCGGCGGCCTCGACGGCGCGGCCGCTCAGCGCGATGACGTTGCGCTGCACGAGGCGGTCCATGCCGGCGATGCCGATCGCGGAGAGCAGGGCGCCGATCGTGGTGGGGATGAGGGTGACCAGGAGCGCGACCAGCACGGTCGTGGACTGGGCGGCGCCCGCGTACGCGGCCATCGGCTGGATGCTGACCACGATCAGGATGAAGATGACGGTCAGGGCGGCCAGCAGGATGTTCAGCGCTATCTCGTTCGGGGTCTTCTGCCGGGTGGCGCCCTCGACCAGCGCGATCATCCGGTCGATGAAGCTGTTCCCGGAGCGCGAGGTGACCCGTACGACGATCGAGTCCGACAGGACGGTCGTTCCTCCGGTGACTCCGGACCGGTCACCGCCCGACTCCCGGAGCACGGGGGCCGATTCACCGGTGACGGCCGACTCGTCCACCATCGCCGCGCCGTCGACCACGTCACCGTCGGCCGGAACCAGCTCCCCCGCCTCGACGAGCACGAAGTCGAAAGGCTGGAGTTCGGCCGGGGTTACGACCTCGGTCTCGGCGCTGCGCAGGTTCGTCCCGTAGGTCCAGTGCTTGAGCCGGAGCGCGACCGTGTCCGTACGCGCCTTGCGCAGCGACTCGGCCTGGGCGCGGCCGCGACCTTCGGCTACGGCCTCGGCGAGGTTGGCGAACAGGACCGTCAGCCACAGCCAGACGCTGATCACCCAGGTGAAGACCGAAGGGTGGATGAGCGCCGACAGCGTGGTCAGGACCGATCCGACCGCGACGACGAAGAGCACCGGCTTCTTCACCAGCTCACGCGGATGGAGCTTGGCGACGGCCTCCCTGGCCGAGGTGGCAAGGAGCTCGGGCTCCAGCACGTTCACCTGGCCGGAGCGTTTCCGGGAAGGCCGGTTGACCGGGGTCCGCGGAGGGGTGCCTAGATCCGGGGGAACGTGCTGCGCGGCGGCGGGAGGCATGAAGCGACCTTCTGGTGAGTTCGGCTGGGCACCCCCCTGCCGGCAGGGTCGGGCAAGGACTGGGTGCGGGTGAGGGGTGTCGCCGCCGGGGACTGTCTCGCATGGACCCCCTCGGCCGTCATGTGAGTAGTCGAGATCCCCGGCGGCGCAACAGGCAGGAAACTACTGCCCGTTCCAGAGGAAAACCCCATGTGCGCGGGGGAATTGGCACCTTCTTGACGGCGGCGCACGAGACGCGTCAAGCCGCCGTCAACGGCACGTCAACGCGCGTCGGAGGTGATGCGGAAACGCAGCCGGCAGATGACCGCGTCGGTGTCGCGGCGGACCGCGTGGGCGACGACGGAGCCGCGCTGGTTCTGCAGCATCCGCTGCCACAGGCGGGCAGGTTCTGTTTCCGGGATGAGGACGGTCACCTGGGCGTCCGGGTGCGCCTGCGTCAGCTCGCGCACGTACGCCGACACCGGGCGGCCGAGCGAACGGGTATCGGAGGAGACTTCGATCAGCTCGACGCCGGGCTTCCACAGCTCCCAGTCCCGGCGCAGGGCTTCGGCTGCCTGCCGGTCCTCCGGACCGGAGTGGGTGACGGTCACGGCGAGGACCTCGTCGCCGAGCGAGCTGGCGGCGGTGAGGGCTTGGCAGGTCAGGCGGGACAGCCCTGAGACGGGGACGACGACCAGGGAGCGGGAACGCTGGGGCGGCTGAGGGATGCGGCCGAGCTCCAGACGTTCGCCGATCTGCGCGTAGGCGCGGTGGATGCTCTCGAAGGCAAGGACGATCAGCGGCAGGGCGAGCACGATCAGCCAGGCGCCCTCAGCGAATTTGGTGGCGGTCACGACGAGCGCCGAGACTCCGGTAAGCAGGGCGCCGAAGCCGTTGAGGGCGGCCTTGGCCTGCCAGCCCTTGGGGCGTTCGCCGTTCCAGTGCCGGACCATGCCGACCTGGCAGATGGTGAAGCCGACGAAGACACCGATCGCGAAGAGCGGGACGAGGGTGTTGGTGTCGCCGCCCGAGAACACGAGCAGGGCACCCGATACGAGCGCGAGCCACACCACGCCGTGGCGGTGCACCTGGCGGTCCGCCTTGAGGGCGAAAACGTGCGGCAGGTAGTTGTCGCGGGCCAGCAGGCTCATCAGGACGGGCAGCCCGCCGAAGGAGGTGTTCGCGGCGAGCGCCAGCAGCACCATGGTGGCGAACTGGACGACGTAGAAAGCAGCGTTGTGGCCGAACGAGGCATCCGCGAGCTGGGCGAGTACGGTGACGCCCTCCACGGGCTGGAGATGGAACCGGCCGATCAGCACCGACAGCCCGATCAGCATCACGCCGAGCGGGGCGCCGAGCGCCACTTCGGTACGCTGGGCCCGGCGGGCCGCCGGGGCGCGGAAGGACGGGACGGCATTGGCCACGGCTTCAACGCCGGTCAGGGCGGAGCAGCCGGACGCGAAGGCCTTCAGCAGCAACAGGGCGCCGACGGTGGTGGCGCCTTCCCTGAGCGCGGAGGCGTGTCCGGCGGCCGAGGCGGTGCTCACCGGTCCATCACGGAACAGTCCGACCACGACCATGGCCAGGATCGACCCGACGAACACGGCGGTCGGTACGAGGAACGCCTTGGCGGATTCCACGATCCCGCGCAGGTTCACCGCCGTGACCAGGACCAGGACCCCGAGGCAGATCCACACCCGATCCCCGTACAGCTCCGGGAAGGCCGAGGTCAGGGCGGCCACGCCGGCGGTGACGGAGACGGCCACGTTCAGCACGTAGTCGAGGATCAGCGAGGCCGCGGCCACCAGGCTGGTGCGTCGGCCGAGGTGTTTCTTGGCGACGGCGTACGACCCGCCACCGTCCGGGAACGCGGCGATCACCTGCCGGTACGAAGCCACCAGCACGGCGAGCAGTGCGGCGATCGCGAGGGTGACGGGGAGGGTGAACCCGAGGCCGTAGGCACCGGCTGCCGCCAGGACCAGCACGATCGACTCAGGCCCGTATGCGACGGAGGCCATCGCGTCGAGCGACAGCGCGGCCAGGCCTTGCAGGGCGGTCAGCCGGTGCCGGTCCGGTGCCTCGGGAGGCGTCCGTACGCCGGTATCAGGAGGTTCCTCCGTGCCCGGCGCCTGTCCTGCCGCGGTCGTCTTTCCCCTGTGTATGGCCATCTTCGCTGTTCCTCCGATTGGACAAAGTGAGGACAGCGTCGGGATGGCATGGCCGAATGACCAGCGCTCTTGGCGGAATCCATACGACCGCCGCCCCACTCTTCACGCACTCCTGACGCCGGGGCCGCAATGTCGTATGGGGTGCGCCAAGACCTCGCCAGGGTGCGTGGCTCCTTCATCGACCGGGGGCACGCTTGATATGGGCGACACATGTCCAACGGAACCAAGGGAGTACACGCTGATGGACGCGGAAAACGTGGTCGGGCTCATCGTCGCCGTCGCTCTGCTTGCCTATCTCGTGGCCGCCCTCATCAGGCCCGAGAGGTTCTGAACCAAGACCGTCATGTCCGGACGGGAGGCATCACATGTCCGGGTACCGACTCCACGACCGTGCCGTCCTGCTCGCGGCCCTCGTGATTCCCTTCCTCGTGGCGCTCGCGCTCGTGCCGTTCCGAACCGACCTTTCGGCGACCAACGAGGCTCTGATCATGGTCGTCGCGGTGGTCGCGGTCGCCGCGCTCGGCACCCGGGCAGCCGGGGCGCTGGCCGCACTCTCAGCGGCCGCCTGGTTCGACTTCTTCCTCACCAGGCCCTACCAGCAATTCGCCATCGCCGGCGGTGACGAGATCCAGACAGCTGTCCTCCTGCTCGTCGTCGGGCTGATCGTCTCGCAGCTGGCCGTACGCGTACGGCGGCTCCGGACGGTGGTGGTCACCGACGCCGCGCACCTGTCCAGCCTCCAGGGAACCGCCCGGCTGGTCGAGGACGGCGGCTCGCCTGAGGCGGTGGTCGAGTGCGTGCGCCGGGAGCTCGTCGGCCTGCTGGGGTTGCGCGGCTGCCGCTTCGAGTACGGCAGGCTGCTCGGGCACCGGCCGCGCCTGGAGCACGACGGCAGCCTGTGGCTGCGCAGCGGCAGCCGGATCACCGAGTACGCCGACTGGCCGGACGGGGAGACCGAGCTGAGGGTGGTCGGCGGCGGCCACTACTACGGCCGCTTCCTCCTCGATCCGCTGCCGGACCGCCCCCTGCCCCCCGAAGAGGCCCGCCTGGTGGCTGTCGCGCTGGCCGCGCAGGTCGGCGCCGCCCTGGACACGGCCGGCCTGTCCCACCAGGGCTGACCGGCGATTCACGGCTTCACGCGTAAGCGTGGCGTTAAGAGTTCCCCTGCGCCCGTATGGACCCCGTCAAGGTGTCTTAACGCCGGGCTGAAGACACGGTTATCTCGTCATCGGCCATCTGGCCGATTCATTTCCTCCCTCTTCATCCAGGAGCTCACGGTGGCCGATCTGGCCTTCGTCGTCACCACGGTCGCGGTGTTCGCGCTGGTGGCTCTCATCGCCCGGGGGGTGACCAAGCTGTGAACGCCGAAAACATCGTCGGCCTCGTGGTGGCCGTCTCCCTGCTCGGATACCTCGTCCTCGCCCTTGTGTACCCGGAGAGGTTCTAGCCACCGATGAGTCCCGTTCTCGCTGGTGTGCTCCAGCTCCTCGCACTGATCGCCGCACTCGCGCTGGCCTACCGCCCGCTGGGCGACTACATGGCCCGCGTCTACTCCTCCGAGAAGCACTACAAGCCGGAGAAGTGGATCTACAAGGCGATCGGCGCCAACCCCGCCGCCGAGATGCGCTGGCCCGCCTACCTCCGCGCCGTCCTCGCCTTCTCCGCAGTCTCCGTCCTCTTCCTCTACGGCTTGCAGCGGGCCCAGGGCATCCTGCCCGGCTCGCTCGGCTTCTCCGCGATCGACCCGGACCAGGCCTTCAACACCGCCGCCTCCTTCGTGGCCAACACGAACTGGCAGTCGTACTACGGCGAGCAGGCCATGGGCCACGTCGTGCAGACCGGCGGCCTGGCGGTGCAGAACTTCGTGTCCGCCGCGGTCGGCATGGCCGTCGCCGTGGCCCTCGTACGGGGCTTCGCGCGGTCCCGCACCGGTGAGCTCGGCAACTTCTGGGCCGACATGGTCCGCGGAGTTGTCCGTATCCTGCTGCCGATCTCGGTGATCGGCGCGATCGTCCTGGTCGCCTGCGGCGCGATCCAGCACTTCTCCGGGATCCACGAGGTCGGCCAGTTCATGGGCGGATCGCAGCAGTGGAACGGCGGGGCGGTCGCCTCGCAGGAGGTCATCAAGGAGCTGGGCACGAACGGTGGCGGTTACTTCAACGCCAACTCGGCCCACCCGTTCGAGAACCCCACCCCGTTCTCGAACCTGTTCGAGATCTTCCTGATCCTCGTCATCCCGTTCGCGCTGACCCGCACCTTCGGCCGGATGGTGGGGAACCTGCGCCAGGGCTACGCGATCCTCGCGACAATGGCCACCATCTGGATCGGGTTCACCGCGCTGATGATGTGGACCGAGTTCGCCCACCACGGCCCGGCCTTCGACATCGCCGGCGGAGCGATGGAGGGCAAGGAGACCCGCTACGGCATCGGCGCCTCCGCCATCTTCTCGGTCGCGACCACGCTCACCTCGACCGGCGCGGTCAACTCCTTCCACTCCTCCTACACCGGACTGGGCGGCGGCATCCAGCTGCTGGGCATGCAGCTGGGCGAGATCGCGCCCGGCGGCGTCGGCTCCGGCCTCTACGGCATGCTGATCATGGCGATCATCGCCGTCTTCATCGCCGGCCTGATGGTCGGCCGCACCCCCGAGTACCTCGGCAAGAAGATCGGCACCCGCGAGATCAAGTTCGCCGCCTGCTACATCCTCATCACCCCCGCTCTGGTGCTGGGCTTCACCGCCGCGGCCATGGCGCTGGACACCCCGGCCAACTCGATGACCAACACCGGGGCGCACGGCTTCTCCGAGATCCTCTACGCCTACACCTCGGGCGCCAACAACAACGGCTCCGCGTTCGCGGGCCTGAACGCCGACACGCAGTGGTTCAACAGCACCATCGGTATCGCGATGCTGCTGGGCCGCTTCCTGCCGATGGTGTTCGTCCTGGCGCTGGCCGGCTCGCTCGCCGAGCAGAAGCCCGTCCCCGAGACCGCGGGCACGCTCCGTACCGACAAGCCGCTCTACACGGGCCTCCTCGTCGGCACGATCCTCATCGTCACCGGTCTGACCTACTTCCCGGCCCTCGCGCTGGGACCGCTCGCCGAAGGGCTCGCATCATGAGCACCGCCACACCCACAAGGGCTCCGCACCAGGACGTGCCCACCGGCCACAAGCCGGGCAGCGGACGCGTGGGCGGCGGCCTCTTCGACCCCAAGCAGCTGCTGAGGTCCTTCCCCGACGCGATCCGCAAGCTCGACCCCCGGATCATGATCAAGTCCCCGGTCATGTTCGTCGTCCTGATCGGCTCGGTCGTCACCACCGTCCTCGCGATCAAGGACCCGACGGACTGGTTCGGCTGGGCCATCACCGCCTGGCTGTGGCTCACCACGATCTTCGCCAACCTCGCCGAGGCCGTCGCCGAAGGCCGCGGCAAAGCCCAGGCCGACACCCTGCGCAAGGCCAAGACCGACTCCGTCGCCCGCCGCCTGACCAAGGACGGCAAGGGCGAGGAACAGGTGCCCGGCGCGGAGCTTCGTATCGGTGACCTGGTGGTCTGCGAGGCCGGCGACATCATCCCGGGCGACGGTGACGTCGTCGAGGGCGTCGCGTCGGTCGACGAGTCCGCGATCACGGGCGAATCGGCCCCGGTGATCCGAGAGTCGGGCGGCGACCGCAGCGCGGTCACTGGTGGTACGAAGGTGCTGTCCGACCGGATCGTCATCAAGATCACGACGAAGCCCGGCGAGACCTTCATCGACCGGATGATTGCGCTGGTCGAGGGCGCGGCCCGACAGAAGACGCCCAACGAAATCGCCCTGAACATCCTGCTGGCGTCCCTCACCATCGTCTTCCTGCTCGCGGTCGTCACCCTCCAGCCCTTCGCGATCTACGCGGGCGCCGAGCAGTCGATGATCGTGCTCACGGCCCTGCTGGTCTGCCTGATCCCGACCACGATCGGTGCTCTGCTCTCGGCGATCGGCATCGCCGGTATGGACCGGCTGGTCCAGCGCAACGTGCTCGCCATGTCCGGCCGCGCCGTCGAGGCCGCGGGCGACGTCTCCACGCTGCTGCTCGACAAGACGGGCACCATCACCCTCGGCAACCGCCAGGCGTCGGAGTTCGTCCCGGTCAAGGGCACGACGGAGGCCGAGCTGGCGGACGCCGCCCAGCTCTCCTCCCTCGCGGACGAGACTCCCGAGGGCCGTTCCATCGTGGTCCTCGCCAAGGAGAAGTACGGGCTGCGCGAGCGCCACCAGGGCGAACTCGCCCACGCCGAGTGGATCGCCTTCACCGCACAGACCCGCATGTCGGGCGTGGACGTCGACGGCAAGCAGACCCGCAAGGGCGCGGCCGGCTCGGTCATCACCTGGGTCAAGGAGCAGGCCGGCGAGGTCTCCGACGACGCCGACACGCTCGCCAACAAGATCTCGGAAGCGGGCGGCACTCCGCTCCTCGTCGCCGTGAAGGACGACAAGGGGGCCCGTGTCCTGGGTGTCATCCACCTCAAGGATGTCGTCAAGGAGGGCATGCGCGAGCGGTTCGACGAGCTGCGCCGCATGGGCATCAAGACGATCATGATCACCGGTGACAACCCGCTGACGGCCAAGGCGATCGCGGAGGAGGCGGGCGTGGACGACTTCCTCGCCGAGGCCACCCCCGAGGACAAGATGGCCCTCATCAAGCGGGAGCAGGCCGGCGGCAAGCTCGTCGCGATGACCGGCGACGGCACCAACGACGCCCCCGCCCTCGCCCAGGCGGATGTCGGCGTGGCGATGAACACCGGCACCTCGGCAGCCAAGGAGGCCGGGAACATGGTGGACCTGGACTCCAACCCCACCAAACTCATCGAGATCGTCGAGATCGGCAAGCAGCTCCTCATCACCCGCGGGGCGCTCACCACCTTCTCCATCGCCAACGACGTCGCGAAGTACTTCGCGATCATCCCGGCCATGTTCGCCGTGGTCTACCCGGGCCTGGACAAGCTCAACATCATGGGCCTGGCCTCCCCCGAGTCGGCGATCCTCTCCGCGGTCATCTTCAACGCACTGATCATCATCGCGCTGGTGCCGCTCGCTCTGAAGGGCGTCCAGTACAAGCCGACCAGCGCCGACAAGATGCTGCGCCGCAATATCGGGCTGTACGGCGTGGGCGGTCTGATCGCCCCGTTCATCGGCATCAAGATCATCGACCTGCTCATCTCCCTCATCCCCGGAATCGGCTGATCTGCCATGAACAATTCCGTATCCAGCACCGTCCGCCTGATCGGTGCGGGCCTGCGCGCCCTGCTCGTCCTGACCGTGATCTGCGGGGTCATCTACCCGCTCGCCGTCACCGGGATCGCCCAGGCCCTCTTCAACGACAAGGCCAACGGGTCCGAGATCAAGGACAAGAGCGGTCAGGTCGTCGGCTCCTCCCTCATCGGCCAGAGCTACAACCTGCCGAAGAAGGACCCTAACGACGCCGAAGAGGCGGCCAGGCCGGACCTGAAGTGGTTCCAGCCGCGTCCCTCCAACGGCCTGGGCAGCAACAGCGTCAACATGCAGTACTCGCTGATCCTGTCCGGCGCCACCAACCGCTCCGCCGACAACGGAGCCGTGGGCGGCCGGTGCACCAAGGACGCGGAGGAAGGCACGCTCTGCGCCCAGGTCGTGGATGCCAAGGACGCCGTGATCGCGGACAACTCCACCGCCGGCTACACGGTCAAGCCCGAGGACGTGCCGGCCGACGCCGTCACCTCCTCCGGATCCGGGCTCGACCCGGACATCTCCCCCGAGTACGCCACGCTCCAGGTCCACCGCGTCGCCGAGCAGAACAAGCTCGACGTCAAGCAGGTCGAGAAGCTCGTCGCCGACCACACCACCGGCCGGACCCTCGGCTTCATGGGCGAACCCCGCGTCAACGTTCTTGAGCTCAACATCGCCCTCAAGGCACTGACCAAGAGCTGATGTTCCACATCGCACGGTCTGAGCGCCGGCGGGGCGCGGAGCTCCCCCAGCTACCGCTGGGGGCCCAGCGCCCCGCCGGCCTCGTGCCATGCCCGTTACGAAGGAAGGCTGCACACCCATGACCCGGGTGCTGGTGGTGGAGGACGACCCTCAGCTCGTCCGCGCGCTCAAGATCAATCTCCAGGCGCGCAAATTCGAGGTCGAGGAGGCCTCCGACGGCGGCTCGGCCCTGCGGCTCGCGGCCTCCCACAAGCCGGACGTCATAGTGCTCGACCTCGGACTCCCCGACATGGACGGCATCGAAGTCATCAAGGGTGTCCGCGTCTGGAGCAAGGTCCCCATCCTGGTCCTCTCCGCCCGTCACACCTCGGAGGACAAGATCCGTGCGTTGGACGCGGGCGCGGACGACTACGTGACGAAACCGTTCAGCATGGACGAGCTCCTGGCCCGGCTGCGGGCAGCCGCCCGGAGACATGAAGCCCCGGCGGCTTCGCCGGCCGACGAGGTCTCCGTGGTCACGACCGAAGAGTTCACCGTCGACCTGGTCGCGAAGAAGGTGCAGCGGGGCGGGCGCAGCGTACGGCTCACCCCGACCGAATGGCACCTGCTTGAAATCCTCATCACCCACCCCGGCCGCCTGATCACTCAGAGTCAGCTCCTTCTGGAGGTCTGGGGACCGGCCTACGGGGAGAACACCAACTACCTGCGTGTATATATGGCCCAGCTACGGCGCAAACTGGAAGCGGACCCCTCCCACCCCCGGTACCTGATCACCGAACCGGGCATGGGCTACCGCTTCGAACCCTAGTCACCCGTCCGATCCACAGCAGAGAAAAAGAGTCGGAACATGGGACGCGGCAAGCTCCGCATCTACCTCGGCGCGGCGCCGGGCGTCGGCAAGACGTACGCGATGCTCTCCGAGGCGCACCGCCGGATCGAGCGGGGCACCGACTGCGTCGTCGGCTTCGTCGAGCACCACAACCGTCCGCGCACCGAGGTCATGCTGCACGGCCTCGAACTCATCGAGCGGCGCGAGCTGGAGTACCGGGACGCCACCTTCACCGAGATGGACGTCGACGCGATCCTCGCCCGCCGCCCCGCGGTCGCGCTCGTGGACGAGCTCGCGCACACCAACGTGCCCGGCTCGCGCAACGCCAAGCGTTGGCAGGACGTCGAAGAGCTGCTCCAGGCGGGCATCGACGTCGTCTCCACCGTCAACATCCAGCACCTGGAGTCCCTCGGCGACGTCGTCGAGACCATCACGGGTGTGCGCCAGCGGGAGACCGTCCCCGACGAGGTCGCCCGCCGGGCCGACCAGATCGAACTCGTGGACATGTCCCCGCAGGCGCTGCGGCGCCGCATGGCGCACGGCAACGTCTACAAGCCCGACAAGGTCGACGCCGCCCTCTCGAACTACTTCCGGCCCGGGAACCTCACCGCGCTGCGCGAGCTGGCCCTGCTGTGGGTGGCGGACCGGGTCGACGAGTACCTTCAGGAATACCGCGGCGAGCACAACATCCGCTCCACCTGGCAGGCCCGCGAACGCATCGTCGTGGGCCTGACCGGCGGCCCCGAGGGTCGTACGCTCATTCGCCGTGCCGCCCGCCTCGCCGAGAAGGGCGCGGGCGGGGAGGTCCTCGCCGTCTACATCGCCGCCAGCGACGGGCTGACATCCGCCTCGCCCAAGGAACTCGCCGTCCAGCGCACCCTGGTCGAGGACCTCGGCGGCACCTTCCACCACGTCATAGGCGACAGCATCCCCGACGCGCTGCTCGAGTTCGCCCGCGGGGTCAACGCCACCCAGATCGTGCTCGGCGTCAGCCGCCGCCGCTCCTGGCAGTCCGTGTTCAGCCCCGGCGTCAGCGCCACCGTCGCCCGCGAATCCGGACCCGACCTCGACGTCCACATCGTCACCCACGACGAGGCTGCCAAGGGCCGCGGCCTGCCCGTCGCCCGCGGCGCGCGGCTCGGCCGCTCCCGCATCATCTGGGGCTGGCTCGCCGGTATCGCCGGCCCCGCGCTGCTGACCGTCCTGCTGAGCCAGGTCGTCCCCGAGCTCGGCCTCGCCAACGACATGCTGCTCTTCCTCACCTTCACGGTGGCGGCGGCTCTCCTCGGCGGGCTCCTCCCCGCCCTGGCGTCGGCAGCCTTCGGGTCCCTGCTCCTGAACTACTACTTCACCCCGCCGCTGCACGAATTCACCATCTCCGACCCCTTGAACATCGTGGCCATCGCGATCTTCGTGGGAGTGGCCGTGTCCGTCGCCTCGGTGGTCGACCTCGCAGCCCGGCGCACCCACCAGGCGGCCCGCCTTCGCGCCGAGTCCGAGATCCTCTCGTTCCTCGCGGGCAGCGTCCTGCGCGGGGAGAACTCCCTCGACGCCCTCCTCGAACGGCTGCGCGAGACCTTCGCCATGCAGTCGGTCACCCTGCTGGAGCGCACCAGCGACGTGGACCCCTGGACCACGGCCGCATCCGTCGGCACCAGCCCCGTCCGACGTCCCGAGGACGCCGACGTAGACCTGCCCATAGGCGACAACATGGCCCTCGCTCTGACCGGCCGGGTGCTCCCGGCCGAGGACCGGCGCGTACTCGGCGCCTTCGCCGCCCAGGCAGCCGTCGTACTCGACCGCCAGCGCCTCGTCGACGAGGCCGAGAAGTCCCGCGAACTCGCCGAAGCCAACCGCATCCGCACAGCACTGCTCGCCGCCGTCAGCCACGACCTCCGCACCCCGCTCGCCGGCATCAAGGCCTCCGTCAGCTCGCTGCGCTCCGACGACGTCGAATGGTCCGAGGACGACAAGGCCGAACTCCTCGAAGGCATCGAGGACGGCGCCGACCGCCTCGCCGCCCTGATCGGCAACCTCCTCGACATGTCCCGCCTCAACACCGGCACCGTCGTCCCCCTCATCCGGGAGACCGACCTCGACGAGGTCGTCCCGATGGCCCTGGGCGGCGTACCCGAGGACAGCATCGAGCTGGACATCCCCGAAACGCTGCCGATGATCGCCGTCGACCGCGGCCTGCTGGAACGGGCCGTCGCCAACATCGTCGAGAACGCCGTCAAGTACAGCCCCGACGGCCAGCCCGTCAACGTCACCGCCAGCGCCCTGCACGAGCGCGTGGAACTGCGCGTCGTCGACCGCGGCCCCGGCGTCCCCGACGAGGCCAAGGACCGAATCTTCGAACCGTTCCAGCGCCACGGCGACGCCCCGCGCGGCGCCGGAGTCGGCCTCGGCCTCGCGGTCGCCCGCGGCTTCACCGAGGCCATCGGCGGCACCCTCACAGCCGAGGACACCCCCGGCGGCGGCCTCACCATGGTCATCACCCTCCCCATAGCGGGCGGCGCACCGCCGGTCACAGCGGATCTCCCGACGTCGGCGGTCACCTGAACCGGCCCGCGGACCAGGCCCGATGATCGCCGGTCACATCCTGTGGCCGGCGATCGTCCCCCCGCATCAACTCAGAAGGCCCGCGATGGCCGTGAGGGCGGCGAGGTGACGCCGATAGGTGGTCATCCCCTCCTCGGTCAGAGACAGCCAGGTCCGGGGCCGACGCCCGACCTGCCCCTTCTCCACCGTCACCCAGCCCGCTTCTTCAAGGCGCGAGACCTGTTTCGACAGTGCAGAGTCCGTGATCTCCACGAGGTCCCGCACATAGGCGAACTCGGCCTTCTCCACAGGAGCGAGAGCCGCGACGATCGACAGACGCACGGCCGATGCGAGAAGGGGTGCAAGTCCGTGTCGCGGATGAGGGCCCTGACTGCCACCCACCGAGACTTCCGGCGTCATACGGCGCGCGCCTCACGCCAGGCCGCCGCAGCGGCCGGCAGCGCGCAGGCGACAGCGGCCACGACCACGAAGGCGACACTGTCCAGGAAAACGGTGAAGCCGAGCACGAGCGTCAGGACGTAGGCAACCGCCCAGGCGCCGATCACCCTGAGATGCCTGCTGCCGTAGCCGCGCGGGACCACGGGCTGCCTCGTGGCGAACACGGACAACCCCATGACCACAACGGCGTTCGCCAACGTGCTGACGAGCGTCCCCGTCCGCCCGTGCCACATCAGCACCGCCGGGACGAGAGCGAGCTGCCACACGGCGAACAGCCAGAGATAGCCGACGTACCAGCCGCTTCGCCCCCGCGCGGTCGCCTCGATCCGCGCAATCCCCTTCAACGATGCGACCGCATTGGCCTGTTCAGACATGGCACACGCCTCCCGTCGGCGCCGAGCAGCCTGTACCTGCCCACTCGGCATCTACTTTCCACATTAGCAACTATTTGCCGGGATGGATGCCTGCCCGCGTGCTCGTTGACGACCGAAACACGCGAGCCGCCCAGCTCGGTATCCCCACACCGGAAGCTGGACGGCTCATGTGTTGTGCGACGTTAACCAGCACGCGGTCGCATCGGCCCGTACCCCCACGGCCGGACCATACGCATCTTCGGCGGTGTTCAGGTCACCGACCTCCAGCCGCGTGCCACCGGACCGTCACCGGCTCCGTCGCTCCGCCAGTCTGCTCCCGGACGACGTCCGTGACAACGCTCCTTTACGTGTTCCTTCCGCGTGGTCGTCGATCTTTGACGCGGCCCTAATGACCTGCGCGAAGACCGGATTCACACAGTCACCCGATCTACATCAGAAGACCGTCAAAGTCCCGTTCAGGATCTTGCCCCGGCCTCCCCGATGCGCTGGGATGAAGGCATGAACAGCGGTCCGCGCTACGACGATCGGCCACCGAATCCGGTGCAGCCGACGGCGCCCGCTGTCCACCCGGCCCTCTGACATCGGCCGCGCGTCCTCCGCGTACCTGCCACCAGTGTCCTGAAGGACTCCGGCCAGGGCTTCGTACGCGTCCTCCCCTTCACCGCATGACCTGAGCCCTCGCTCCCTTCCCAACGCCGGGGGCGCCGGGCGCGTCAGCCATGCCTGCTTCCAGGAATCCGACATGTCTTCATCCCTGTCCGGACGTACCGTCCTCGTCACCGGCGCAACCGCCGGCATCGGCTACGAGACCGCTCGCCAGCTCGCCCAGCGCGGCGCGGTCGTCCTTCTCCATGGCCGCACCGCCGAGGAGGCCCAGGCCGCGGCCGACCGTCTGGTGACCACTGAGGGCATCGACAGCGCCCTGCTGCGCCCGCTCGCCGCCGACTTCGTCCGTCTGGAGGAAGTCGAGAACCTGGCCCACGCCGTCGTACGGGAACACCCACGCCTCGACGTACTCGTCAACAACGCGGCCATCGCCGCCCCCGAGCGCCACACCCTCACCGTCGACGGCAACGAGATCGCCTTCCAGGTCAACTTCCTCGCGCACTACCTCCTCACCAACCTCCTGGAACCCGCCCTCACCAGCGCCCCGGGCGGGCGCGTCGTCAACGTCTCCTCCTCCCTCCACCGCACCGCAGCCATCCAGTGGAGCGACCCGAACCGGGAGCGCCGCTACTCGCGGCTCGCCGCCTACGCGCAGTCGCAGCTGGCGCTGACCGTCTTCGCCTCCGACCCGCGCGTCACCGCGGTCTCCGTCCACCCCGGTGTCTGCGACACCGGGCTCCTCCCCCTCTACGGCAACGAGGGCGCGTCTGCCGCCGAGGGCGCCCAGCACGTCGTACGGCTCTGCGACCCCGCTACCGAGATCGTCAACGGCGCCTACTACGACCGCTCCGAGCGCGTCGCCCCGGCCGCCGTCGCCACCGAGGACCGCACGATCAAGCGCCTCAACAAGCTCGCCGACCTCCTCGTCGGCCACACCGCCTGAAGGGGTACCCGCACATGTCCAAGCGCGCACGCAAGAAGAAGGCCCGCCGCAAGAAGGGTTCCAACCACGGCAGCAAGCCCGCCTGCTAGCGATCAGCCCATCCCGCGGGGGGGGCCCCCCCACACGGCCGCCCCCCCCCCCCGAGTTGACGATAACCAAAACCAAAAAAAAAAAAACAACAAACAAAAAGACCCCCAAAAAAAAAAAAGGGGGGTTGGGGGTAAAGATAAAAAAAAAAAAAAAAAAAAAAA
>NZ_JBHWVM010000062.1:0-17332 GCF_042736805.1 Streptomyces sp. NPDC060031 | reverse complement strand
CCGCTCTCTGTCGGTACAAAACCCCGCCCTCCCCCCCGCCTTTTCCAACCCGCCCCACGGGGGGGGCGCCCCCCCCACCCGGCCCCCCCCGCCTCCATGTCCCGACAAGGAACCCTCGTGATCAACTTGCCGTCCCACCGACTCCCGGCCCTCGTCCGCTGGTTCCCCACCGGGGCCCCGGGCTCGGCTGCCCTGACCGAACACGTCCTGACCACCGAGGCCGGCCGCTGGTGGGTGGACCGCGTCATCCAGCCACGCGTGATCGCCGCCGATTGCGGGGACCACGTGCTGCTGCGCGGAGACCCGCAGGCTCTGACGCCGAAGAATCTCGCGGTCTTCGCGGACCACTACATCGAGGCACCGGGCCGCTTCCTTCCTCTGATCGGGGCCGCCTTCGACCGGGTCGTGCCGTGGAAGCGCATGGTGTACGTCAAGCGCTGCCCCGTACCGGCCACCCGAGCGCCCAGGGGTGTGACCGTACGGAGGCTGCATGCCAAGGACACGCGCGCGCTCACCACCCTTCCGCCCGCGATGAGCTGGATCCACCGCACCTGGGGCGGACCTGACGCGCTCGCGCGCTCCGGCTACGCCTGGGCCGCCTTCCAGGGCGACCGCATCGTGGCCGTGGCCTGCACCTACTTCCTCGGCACCACCTACGAGGACGTCGCCTGCGTCACCGTGCCCGACCCGCGCCTCCAGTACCTGGCACTCGACTGCATCAACGCCCTGTGCTCGGACATAGCGGCCAGAGGGCACACCCCCAGCTGGACCTGCTCGGCGAGCAACCGCCCCGGCCGCCTGCTCGCCTGGACCGCCGGCTTCCGTCCCGAGCGGGAGTACGCCCACTACGCCGTCGGCACACCGGCGGCAACCGGAAGAGTGGCCGCGGGTTGAGGGGCGATACTCGCCGCGTGGACTCCATCTACCGCAGCACGCCGGGCCGGGAGCACATCCGCCGCTGGTGCACCGACCAGCTCGACGCATGGCCGGTGCCGCACGAGCGGACCGTTGTGACCGCCAACGGAGCAGAGACCCACTTGGTGAACGCCGGCTCCGGCCCGACCACGGTGGTCTTCGTGCCGGGTACGAACTTCAACGCAGCCGCATCTCTGCCCCTGGCCACCGCCCTAGTCGCGCCCGGCCATCGGCTCGTCCTGCCGGACGTCCCCGGACAGCCCGGTCTCAGCTCCGGCGAGCGCGGGATCTCCGGCGGCCGCCTGTCCTGGTACGGCACCTGGCTGAGCGAGGTCCTCGACACTGCTGCCCCGACCGGGCCCGTGATGGTGATCGGGCACTCCTTCGGCGCCGCCATCGCCCTGTCCAGCCCGTCACCGCGCATCGACCGGCTCGTCCTCGTCTCCCCCGGCGGAGTGGGCCGGCTGCGCCGCACACCCGGGCTGCTCGCCGTCTCCGCCGCCTGGTTCGTCCGACCGACTCCGGCACGCAGCACCCGGCTCCTGCGGGCCATGCTCGCACCCGGCCACCAGCCCCGCGAGGAACTGGTGGAGTGGGTGACGCTGGTCGCACGCCACTTCCGCTCGAGTGGAGCTCCTGGCGTGGCAGACCTCCCTGGGCGGCCGTTCCCGGGCTGGTCACCACGGGAGCGCACGACACCTTCCTGCCACCGCGACGGCTCGCCCCGGCGGTCCGCACGATGCTCGGCACCGACCTGCACGTCATCCCGGACGCCGGCCACCTCGTGATCGAGGAACACCCCGGCCGGCTGGCGGCCCTTGTATGAGCGGACATCGAGCACGCCGATCTTCCCGCCCCTGCCCGCGTCCGTACTGCTCACCGGCCCCTCTCACCGGAACTCGGCCAGCCGGCGCCGCAGCCCCAGCACCGTCAACCCGGCCGTGAGCAGCAGCGACGCGCCGGCCATCGGGCCCTGCGTGGTCAGTGCCCCTCGGCCCTCCCGGACAGCGAGATCGAAGTGCCTCTGGTTGATGGCGGTGACCTGGTCCAGAGCCTTCATCCACTCCCCGAAGTGGGCGTTCGAGGTGTCAGATGCCCAGCCGATGCAGAAGACCGTGGCCTCCTGCTGCTTCCCTTCGGCCACCAGCCGCCGGAAGGTCCGGTCGTCGCGCTGGTAGACGGCGTACGCCTCGACGGTCTTCTGGGCGGCCTCCCGCTCGCCCGCGAAGGTGATGTTGTCCAGTTCGCGCCGGTACTCGCCGGTGAACCGTTTGTCCTCGTGGTTGTTCAGGTACGTGGCCCACGTGTCGGCGAGCTTCCGGTCGTACGTATCGAGTCCGACGCCCTGAATCCCGTACAGCTGATGCGACTTGTCGAGGAAGGAGAGCTCGTACGCGGGGCGGCGGTCGGGGTCCAGGAGGTAGCGGCTCTCGTCGGCGTTGGCGTCGTAGCCGATCGCTTTGGACCGTGACAGCGCGATGACGGAGTCGAAGGAGTCGCGGCGGGCGACCTTCATCCGGTCGTAGGTGATCGTGAGCAGCTGGGCGCCGCACACGACCGCGACCACGGCGCAGAGGGTGGCGGCGATCAGTCCCGGGTTGAAGACCCGGTGGAACCGGCGCGCGAGGTGGATCTGGAGCAGTACCAGCGCGGCGATCAGCAGCACGCCGAGGACGGCTTCGGCGGTCCGCTGCACGTCGAGGTCGCCTCGCGCTGCGACGTACTGCCGCTCGTACACCGCATTGTTGGCGTCAACGAGCTTGCGTGCCTCCGGGAGCAGCCGCCCCGTGAGGAGGTCGGTCGCGGTCCGGTAGTCCTCGCGGGCGGCGTCCTTGCCGCCGGGCCGGCTGTCGTTCTCCAGCGCCCGTCCGATCAGCTCCTGGTAGTGCGCGAAGTCATCGGTGAGCCGCACGACGGTCGCCTCGGTGGCCGGGTCGCCTTCCGAGGCGGCGGCGAGCGTGCGCAGGGAGCGGCTGATGATCTCCTGGGCGTCTCCGTAGTAGCCGCTCGCCTTGGCGTACGAATCTTCCAGGCGCCCCTTGCCGGTACCGGAATCACCACTGGAGAGCAGGATGTTGGCCGTCTGCGCGTCCATGTCGTTGAGTGCGAGGTTGAGCCGGGTCGCGGAGACGGTACGGGGCGCGTCGTGCTGGGCCGTTTCGTCCCAAGCGGTGGTCGCGCCCGTCGCCGCGACCGCGAGCAGGATCAGCAGCCCGGTGGCAAGCAGCACGCACGCCGCGCGAGCGAGGCGCAGCCGGCCGGGCAAGGTGGCCCAGTAGCGGTCGGCGAGCAGGCGGGCCGCCCGGGCGATCATGGTGGGAGGCCGTGGTCCCGGCGGCCCTCCTCCCAGCTCCCCTCCGGACGGCGAACGTGGGACGCTCACGCGACGGGCGTCCGGTGCGGGGCTCTGCGTGACATTCTCTGGAGCCCCCGCTCCCTGGGTCTGTTCGGTACCGGCGGTGATCGTCACTCGCGCTCCAGCTCGCACCCGGGCCGTTCGTACGGCCCTGCGTGCACGCCAGCATCTGGCTCAACAGTTCGACCCACCAGGCACGTTGATGGTCTTCATACGCGGGGAGACGCAGAATTGACGGGGCCTTGACGGCGTGCCCGATCCGTCGGCTCCGCTGCACTCACGCCTCGAAGCGGTACCCCATGCCGGGGGCGGTGATCAGATGGCGCGGGTGTGACGGGTCCGCCTCCAGCTTCCGCCTGAGGTGAGCCATGTACACCCGCAAGTAGTTGGTCTGCGTTCCGTAGGACGAACCCCACACCTCCTGGAGCAGACGCCGCTGGCTGACGAGCCGGCCCCGGTTGCGGGTCAGGGCCTCCAGCAGATGCCATTCCGTCGGCGTGGGCCTGATGCTCTTCCCTCTGCGCCTCGCCTTCTTCGCGAGCAGGTCGACGGTGAACTCCTCGGTCTCGACGACCGCTTCGTTCGCTGCGGCCGACTCCTGAGTCGGTGTGCGGCGGATGACGGCTCCCAGCCGGGCCAGCAGTTCGTCCATGCTGAAGGGCTTGGTGATGTAGTCGTCGGCGCCCGCGTCCAGGGCCTGGATCTTCTCCTCGGAGCCGTGGCGGGCGGAGACCACCAGGACGGGCACTTTCGACCATCCGCGCAGTTGCTTGATCACCTCGATCCCGTCCATGTCGGGCAGTCCGAGGTCCAGAAGGACCACGTCCGGGCGGCAGGCCGCCACGGCCTCCAGGGCCGTACCCCCGTCCTGCGCGCAGTCCACGTCGTACTTCCGCGCCTTCAGATTGATCACCAGCAACCGCGCAAGCTGCGGTTCGTCATCGACCACGAGCACCCGGGGCATTGGCGGGCCGCCTTCCTGTTGTACGTCCTGTGAGTACGGATAACCGGAGGGAACAGCGGTTTTCGGCCGCTTCGGCAGGCGTTGACGACGTCCATACGGCCGTGGGTGCGACTTTGACGGCTTCCTTACGGCGAGGCTCGCGCGGCAGTGCACGGGACGGCCCGTCCGTGATGCGTCCCGGCTCCAGCCCGACCCCCCGCGGTCCGGACTGGGCGTGGTCTCGGCGCTGATCGTCACGCGCCCTCCAACCTCGCATCACGGACGGTCGTCCGCTTCCCCTGCCACTCAGTCTGCGATCACCGCCATGTGCCAACGCACCACGTTGACGCCCCTCTTACGGCAAACCCGCACTTCCTGACGCGCTGCTGATGGCGGGCATCGGGGTGTCGTAAATGAGTCGTAAACACCACCGGCATCGGACGTAGCATCGGTGCGTTTGCTGTGATCTACGTGGTTCACGAGGGGGAATGTCATGGGCGTCGGCGGCAGGCAACGGGGGAGGTTCTTCGCCCTTGTTGCAGGTGGGGCGGTTCTTGCCTCGGGTGCGGGGTTGTACGGATTGAGCGCGACGGGCAGCTGGCCGTTCCGCTCGAGCTATTGCTGGGGGGCGTGGCAGGAGGACAGTGGTCCGTCCTTCCTCGGTGATGAGGCGCTCGGCAAGTCCGGCTCCGCGCGCCGGGCCACCGAGTCGGCGCCGCCCTCGTCCACCAGGCCGACCGCCACGTGCACGGTCACCGTCGCCTCGTCGATCGCCGATGACGACTCCACCGAGCCGCTCACCTTCGATGAGCGCGTCACCCTCACGTACGGCCCCGTCCCGGCCTCGGCCGAGGAGCGCCGTGCGTGGATAGCCCACTTCTTCGACGGTTCGGCCTCGCCGTTGCCCGACGGACTCAACGGGCTGGTCGGCGGCGATCGGGCCATCCTGGTGCTGCCCGAGGCCTGTGATGTGGACGGCAGACCGTCCGCGGTCACCATCCGGAGCGAGAGCTGGGGCGACGGCCACCTGGGGAAGAAGGCCATGCCCTTCACCATCGGAAACCGGATGGACGTCGCCCGGATGCTGCTGGACGCGGCCGGCACCTCTGCCTCGAAGGCGGGCTGCAAGCACGCCAAGCCGCTGCGCCTGTCCTCGCCGATGGTGGTCACCGTGGAGAAGGACGAGAGGGCCTCCAGTCCCCTGTGCAGGATTCCGGGGGTGACTTTCGAGTTCGGAAAGGACTCCGCCTATCAGCAGCAGGTGGGCGTGGTCGGTGAGCGGCTCCAGACCTGTTCGGTGGTGTGGCGCTCCCGGGGGGTGCCCGATGAGCCGGCGGCGCAGTTCGTGATGGCGTCCGAGCCCCGCATGGTCGCACTGTTCGACGGGCTTCCCGAGGGCAACGGTCAGGGACTGGTGCGGGCCACCTGTGGCGGTCGGCGGACCGTGTTCTACGGGAACGTCGAGCCCGGCCT
Organism: Streptomyces sp. NPDC060031; assembly: GCF_042736805.1. Classification (NCBI taxonomy): domain Bacteria; kingdom Bacillati; phylum Actinomycetota; class Actinomycetes; order Kitasatosporales; family Streptomycetaceae; genus Streptomyces; species Streptomyces sp. NPDC060031. Next base: position 11,645 of record NZ_JBHWVM010000062.1, on the reverse strand, counting down.
CAAGGGCCGGAGCCGCCCGGACGACCAGCAGGTCTTCGCGAACTTCACCGCGTCCGTGAGCAAGCGCATCGGGTGCCAGGCCGGGGAGAACCGGTGACCGCAGACAACAACGGCAGCGTGGCGGACAACGGAGAGAGCGTGACACCGGCAGTGGACAGCGAAACGACCCCTGCCCGGCAGCCGGACAAGGAACTGGACCTGGTTCCCTCGGTCCCCTCTCCCGCGCGGCCCTCGTTGTTGCGCCGGCTGCTGCGGAACCACACGGTGCGGGCCACCGCCGCAGGCGTCCTGGTCGGCGGCCTGCTCGGGGCCGGCGCCGTCGCCTGGCGTACGGACACCCTGCCGCTGCTCGGCCCCGCCCCCTGCTGGGATTCCCTCAGCGACTCGACCGTGTCCTCCCTCTTCGGCGACCGCAGGACCGAGGTCGAGGAGCAGGTGCTGCAGACCGACCCCCACGGCCAAGGACTGTCCTACGGCCAGTGCCGCATCACCAGTTACAAGGACGACAGGGCCAGAAGGCAGCTGACCGTACGGGTGCACAAGCTGGACGGTCTCTACGGAAGCGACGGGCGGCAGTGGCCCGAGGAGTTCCTCGCGGCCGGCATGGTGGCACTCGGGGAAGGCCTGCCGGGCATGGCCTCCTCCTCCCGCGCCTGGCTGGCGCTTCCCCAGTCCTGCACCGGCAGGCCCGCCCAGTTCGAGGGCCCGGTCGTGGTCGACGTCGGCATGGGACCTGCGGGCCTTGACGTCTCGTCGGAGTACGAGAGGGAGGACCGCGCCGCTCTGGCGCACGCTGCGGTGGATGCGGCCAACGGCGTCATACGCGAGCTGGGCTGCTCGGGGGTCTACCGGTCACCGGACCTGCCGAAGGACGTCGTCGCATGGCGGGAGACACAGCCGGACGCCTTCTGCGGGATCAAGGGCCTCGCCCTCCCCGCTGCCTACCGCGAGAGCCTGTCACGTTCCCGGGTCAGCGGCGACGGCGGCGCTGCCCGGGTCTGCGAGGCCGTCGGCAGCTACCCCAGGGCTGCCGTTCGGATGACGACCGTCGTGGACCCGGCACTGGCCGAGGTCTTCTCCCAGGACCTCCTCAAGGGCGGCTCGCCCTTCAAGGGCACCAACGGGTTCGGCTCGTTCAACGTGAGCCGGGCCGTGTACCGGGCGCGGTGCCAGAGCGGGGACGTGATCTTCATGCTGGAGCAGAAGGACGGGTTCGGGGAGCAGGACTTCACGTTCGTCCGCGACCTGCTGCCCGCCTATGTCGAGGCGGAGTCCAGCCGTATCGGCTGCGGCCAGGAGAAGGTGACACTGCCCCGCGGGTGAGCCGCGGGTGGCGGAGCGGGTTGTGCGGCCCGTGATCGGTAACACCCGTCGTGGCCGGGGCCGGTCATGCCGGCATCAGAGCTGTGTCAAGGACTGGGCGATCTCCTTGATCCCTGTCTCGCCAAGCAGTTGGATGAACGAGGTGAACAGCGGTCTGCTCCATGACGACCGGCCACCGCATACGGTGCGCCCGGCCTCGCGCGCTGCTCACCTGCCGGTGCGCTGACGCACCGATCGCAATCCGCGTCCGCCAACAGTCACCCGTATGACGGGCGGCCGCTTCCGTCCCGTGCCTGCCCCCGCCCCGGGCAGGCACGGGACCTCGCACGCACCTACTCGCCCAACCTGCAGGTGCCTGCGCCCGTCGGCCACCACGCCTTGAGGCGAGCCACGGCCCGGAGCTGAGCGGCCTCCTGCCCTGTACCGCCCGCTCCCCCTGCCCGAGAACCCGTTGCCGCTCCACCTGGAGACATTCGTGATCGAGATCTCCCCGCAGCAGCTCCCCGCCCTGAGCCGTTGGTTCCCCACCGGCTCCCCTGGTCCCGTGGCTCTCGCCGAGCACGTACTGACGACGGGCGTCGGCCTCTGGTGGGCCGACCGCCCCCACCTGCCTCGCGTCCTCGCCGTCAGCTGCGGGGACCACGTGCTGCTGCGCGGCGATCCGGGCGTGCTCGCCCAGGACGCCCTGACCCGGTTCGCCGGCCGGTACGTAGAGACGCCCGCCCGGTTCTGGCCGTCGCTCGGCTCGGCATTCGAACGCGTCGTCCCCTGGGAACGGATGCTGTACGTCCACCAGCCTCAGGCACCGGTGTCCCTCCCCCGCACCCCGCGTGGCGTAACGGTGCGGCGGCTGACTCCCCAAGACGTTCCGGCACTGGCCGCGATGGACTCCGAGAACGCCTGGATTCATGCCAGTTGGGGCGGACCCGGCGGGCTCGCCGCCTCCGGCCACGGCTGGGCCGCGTTCGCCAAGGGTCGGGTCCTCTCCGTCGCCTGCACCTACTTCCTCGGCAGCGCCTACGAGGACATCGCGGTCGTCACCGTGCCCGATCGCCGCCGTGAGCGCCTCGCACTGGCCTGCGTCGCCGGCCTGACGGCCGACATCCAGGCCCGTGGACACACCGCAAGCTGGTGCTGCTCACGTGACAACCGACCCAGCCGGTTGCTGGCCTGGACGGCCGGCTTCCGGCTGACCCGTGAATACGTCCACCACGTCACCGGCCGGGCCTTGGCAGAGGAGGTCGGGCACAGGCCAGCGGAGCGCCGCCCCGCCACCGCGCCCGCCCTCGCATCGTGATGACGGGGTGACGCCCGCGCGCCGACTCAGTGGGTGCGCTGCCCGCCCAGGGCGTTCAGCAGGGCGGCGCCTCGTTCGGCATCGTCCACGCTCACCGCGAACTCGTTCCCCCGCCGGGGGCGGATCACCAGGCACTCGCCGGCGCGGAGCATCACCGTCGTGCCCATACCGCTCAGCCGATACCCCCATCCCCCCACCTGGGCGGGGGTGCGCTTTTCGGCACGCGCCGATTCGATGTCCTCGGCCGGCCAGCGCCGCACCGGCCAGCCGAGCGGACCGAAGGCCACGGCCAAGCCCTTCTCGGTGACACGCGCCTGTACGCAGGCACACGAGAGAGCCGCGACGGAGACCGTGGCGAACGGTGCGACGACCGCCCACTCCACCTCGATCAGGCCGCTCACCGCGACGAGTACGGCAGCGAGCGCGAGCAGCCCGGACAGGGCGCCGATCCAGCGGAGCCACGGGTTCGTCGTACGGGAAAGCCACACGAACCTCTCGCCGGCCGGAACGTCCATGCTCGGACCGCCCGCAACCGCGTGCGGCGCCGCAGCCGGCCCGCGGCGGGCAACCGCCCACCCGGCCAGCCCCGCCACCGTCGCCACCCCGAACGTCAGCACCGTCCACAGACTCACGGAATCGGCATCCCGCCAGTCCGTGTGATCCAGGTTCGCCCGGACAATGGATGCCTGCGCACCGGCGAGGAGGACACCGCTGGACAGCAGTGCGGCTACGGGCCAGCCACGGATCGCCGGGCTTGAAGCCGCTCCCTCACTCCGCCGCGCAAGCACCACGGTCAGCAGCACCAGGAACAGCCAGATGAGCGCCGGAAACAGCGCGGCTGCCCACAGCGGCATGGAGCCGTCCGGTCCGCCGGAGCCGGCGCCCCAGTGAGTCGCCAACCGCTCTGGCAGCCGGTCACCGGCGGCCCAGGGAAGTGCGACGAGCGCGGCTAAGACCGCCACGGCCCAGATCGCAACACCCCACCATTCCCCACCCCTTCGCTCCGTACTGTCTTTCATTCCAGCCCCCTGATCATTTCCATGAGATCGGCCTTGCTGTAGCCCAGATGCGCCGCGTCACCGACCAGTTCGCGCACGCGGTCGAGCAACACCGAGCGCTGGTCCGCCCCCTCGGCCACGGTCACACCGCGACCGCGCCGGAACTCCAGCAGTCCCTCGTCGCGGAGCCCACGAAGACCGCGGAGGACCGTGTTGACGTTCACACCCAACACCTGGGAGAGATCTCGCGCCGATGGCAGGCGGTCACCCGGGGCGCACTCACCCTCGGCGATGGCACGTCTGATCGCACCCGCGACCTGCTCGTGCAGAGGGCGGTTGTCCGCGATGTTCAGCTTCAACAGCATGGTGCCAATGAAACTATCACCATCGTCACCAAGGAGGGATGCCCAGGGGATCCACCAGGCAAAACCCGTGTGGGCGGCCGCTCGCATCATCTCGCCAAGTCCAGCCGCGCCTCCTCCAGGTCCAGGGAGCGCTGAAGGCGTCGGCGGGTGGTGTCGCTGATGTGGTGTTCGTCGTAGAGACGCTGGAGTTCCACGGCCTCCACCCGGATCAGGTCACGGCGCAGCAGCCGATAGACCTGGTCTGCGGATTCAGCCAGGTCGGCTTCCTCCAGGCGGTCGCGGGCGTGTTCGAGCCGGGCCTGGAGGCTGCGCCGGAGCCGGTCGGCAACGACGTCCGGTACCGCTTCAAGGTCGGACACCTCGTCCAGCCGACGGATGCCGGCTGCGGCAAGGGCGCACCGGGCGGAGGCCTCCTCCCGTTCGGTGTGATCCGGTTCGAGGGCGATTCCGGAGCGACGGACCACGTCGGCCAGGGTGAAGCCCTGGGCGACGAGGGTGACCACCACCACCGACGTGGTCAGGACGAGCACGAGCGGGCGCTGGCCCAGGAGGCTGCCGTCGCCCTCCGCGACCGGGATGGAGAGAGCCGCGGCCAGTGGGACGACGCCGCGCGTGCCCGCCCAGGTCAGCACGGCCGGGACGCGCCAGGAGGGACGTACGCCCGCGTTCCGCTGGACGACGGCCGAGAGCGGCAGGACCCACAGCAGGCGAACGGTGATCAAGGTCGCGGCGACCGCCAGCGCGTACAGCGGCCAGAGCCCGTCGGCAGCGGTCAGCGCGGCGACCTGGCCGGGCAGGGTGAGGCCGATCAGGCTAAAGACGACGCTCTCCAGCAGGAAGACCACGGTGCCGTTGACGGCGTGCAGCTGGATCCGTATGCGGGCATTGGTGAACCGGTCCGCCCGGCCTCCGAGCACCACGCCCGCCACGACAACGGAGGTCACGCCGGACGCGTGCACCGCTTCGGCCAGCACGTAGGCGGCGTACGGGGTCACCAGGGCGATGACGGTCTCCAGTACGGGGTCCTCGGTCCTGCGGCGGATCAGCGCCACGACCCCGGCGACCGCTCCTCCGACGAGGGTGCCGCCGCCGGCGAGCAGCGCGAACTCAGTGCCCGACGGAAGCCGCGGCGACGACGACCGCGACCCGGAAGAGGACGAGCGACGTGGCATCGTTGAAGAGGCTCTCGGCCTGCACGAGGACCTGGACACGGGGAGGCAGGGCGAGGCGCCGACCGAGCGCGGTGACCGCCACCGGGTCCGTACTCGCGAGGACGGCCCCCAGGACCAGCGCCATCTGCCAGGTCAGCGGGGTGAGCAACGACGCGACCAGACCCACCGCGGCCGCCGAGGCCAAGACCAAACCCACCGCGAGCACGCTGACCGGCTTCCATACCAGCCGCAGCTCGCGCCAGGACAGTTCCTCGGCGCTGGCGTACAGCAAGGGCGGCAGAACGATGAGGCCGATGACCTCCGGACTGACCCGGATCTCCGGAGTGCCCGGTATCAGCGCCACGACGAGGCCGGCGACAACGAGCAGCGAGGGCGCGGGGATTCGCCAGCGGCGGGCACCCGTGGCCACGACCGTGGCCAGCACCACGAGGAACAAGACCGTACCGACGCTGCGCATTCCGCCCCCACCCGAGTCGACGCGGACCATGCGGTCACACGACGCCGACCAGGCTTCCCGGCACACCGCCTTCACCCTATCGATGCAACGGCCGTCAATACACCGTCAAAGTCCCGGTCGACTCGCGTCAGGAGTGCGTCAGGGCCGTTTCCTTCGTGTCATCGCTGATGTTCGCTGGTGAAGTTGAGGACGTGCGGAGGAGTCGGGTACGGGTGAGCACGGAAACTGTCGTAGGCATCATCGTCGCGGTCAGCCTGGTCGGGTACCTGGTCCTGGCCTTGTTCTTCCCCGAGAAGTTCTGAGCATGACGACCACGCACGAGGCGGGCCCGGTGGCCGACGCGGGACACCCTGCCGTACGGCCGGGGAGGCTCAAGGTCTTTCTGGGTGCGGCCCCCGGCGTCGGCAAGACGTACCGGATGCTCGACGAGGCACACCGCCGGGCCGCCCGCGGCGCGGATGTGGTGGCCGGTTTCGTGGTGTGCCACCGGCGCCGGCACACCGAGGAGAAGCTCGACGGCCTGGAGATCCTCCCGTCGGCCGGACAGGAATACCGTGGCGGTCGGTACACGGAGTTGGACCGTGAAGCGCTGCTGGCGAGGCGGCCGCAGGTGGTGCTGATCGACGAACTCGCCCATACCAATGTCCCTGGGGGCGGCCGGCACCCGAAGCGGTGGCAGGACGTCGAGGACATCCTCGCCGCCGGAATCGATGTCGTCACCACGCTCAACATCCAGCACCTGGAGTCGCTGAGCGACGTCGTCGAGAAGATCACCGGAGTCCCGCAGCGCGAGACGGTGCCTGATGAGTTCGTGCGCCGCGCCCATGAGGTCGAGCTGGTCGACATACCCCCCGAGGGACTTCGGCGCCGCATGGCACACGGCAACATCTATCCCCCGGAGCGGATCGACGCCTCGCTCGCCAACTACTTCCGCCCCGGCAATCTCATCGCGCTGCGGGAGCTGGCCCTGCTGTGGCTGGCCGGGAGGGTGGACGAGGCCCTCCACAAGTACCGTACCGAGCACGGCATCGGAGATGTCTGGGAGACCCGGGAACGCGTCGTGGTCGCCCTCACCGGCGGTCCCGAGGGCGAGACCCTCATCCGTCGCGCGGCACGCATCGCCGGCCGGTCCGCCGGCGGTGAACTGCTCGCCGTGCACATCGCGCGCAGCGACGGGCTCGCCTCCGGGGTCTCGCACGCGGCTCTGGCCGGCCAGCGGGCCCTCGTCGAGCACCTGGGCGGCAGCTACCACTCCGTCGTCGGCGACGAAGTGCCCACCGCGCTGGTGGACTTCGCGATGGCGGAGAACGCCACCCAGCTCGTCCTCGGTACGAGCCGCCGCCGTCGGCTGGAACGTTTCCTCACCGGACGCGGGATCGGCGAGACCGTCGTGGCGCTGTCCGAGGACATCGACGTCCACATGGTCACGCACGAGCGGGCGGGCCACGGCCGGCTACTCCCGTCCCGGCGCCGTACTCTCCCCACCTCCCGGCTCATCGCCGGACCCGTGGCCGGTGTGGTGCTCCCGGTGATGCTCACCCTCGGCCTCGACCGCATGCGCGGCACACTGAACCTCACCAGCGAGGCGCTGCTCTTCCTGGTGGCCGTCGTGGGCGTGGCCTGCATCGGCGGAGTGGCCTCCGCCCTGATCGCGGCGCTGACCGCCGCGCTGCTCCTCAACTACTGGTTCATGCCGCCCATAGGCGAGTTCACCATGAGCGACCCGGACAGCGTGCTGGCGTTGGTGGTCTTCGCCGTCGTCGCCGCCACCGTGGCCGCCGCGGCGGACAGGTCCTTGCGGCTCTCCCGCCGTGCGGCTCGGGCCACGGCCGAGGCGGAGACGATGTCGTCCCTCGCCGGCAGCATCGTCCGCGGCGACCAGACGATCCCGGCGCTGCTGGAACGTACGCGTGAAACATTCGGCATGGACACCGTCGAGCTGGCTCCCGAAGCCTGCGACACAGGGGGCGCGACGGACCCCGCCCTCGTGGTGGCGGCGGGCCCCGAGGCCTTCCTCGTTCTGCGCGGCCGTACAATGCCGTCCTCCGAACGCCGCGTGCTGGCCGCCTTCGCCGCGCACGTCGGCGCGGCCGTCGAGCGGGCCCGGCTGGCCGAGGCCGCCGCCGAGGTCGAACCCATCAAGGCGGCCGACCGCCTACGCACCGCCCTGCTCCGGGCCGTCAGCCACGACCTGCGGACCCCCTTGTCAGGGGCGCTGGCCGCGGTCAGCTCACTGCGCAACCAGGAGATCGAGTTCTCTGCCGAGGACCGCGCGGAACTGCTGGCCTCCGCCGAGGTGTCTCTGAACCGGCTCAACCGCCTGGTGGAGAACCTGCTCGATCTCAGCCGCCTCCAAGCCGGCGCCCTCACGCTCGACCTGCGGGCCACCACACTGGAGGAAGTCCTGCCGGCCGCGCTGGACTCGCTGGACCTGACGCCCGATGGCGGGCCCGCCGTCGATGTGCAGAACCTCGAATCGGTACCGGCGCTTCAGGCCGACCCGCCGCTGCTGGAACGGGTGCTGGCCAACCTCGTCGGCAACGCGGTCCGCCACGCACCCGCGGAGCGCCCGGTGCTGGTGACAGCCAGCGCCCTGGCCGGGCGGGTCGACATCAGGATCGCCGACCGGGGCCCCGGGATCGCTGCCGACGACCGCGAGCGCGCCTTCGAACCTTTCCAGCGCCTCGGCGACCGCGACAACACCGCCGGACTCGGCCTCGGCCTCGCCCTGGCCAGGGGACTCACCGAAGCCATGGACGGCACGCTCACACCCGAGGACACCCCCGGCGGAGGACTGACCATGGTCCTGTCCCTGCCGATCGCCACCGATGCGACAGCAGGGCGGTTCTGACCGCATGTCCGCAACCCTCCAGCTCCGAGCGCGAGGCGGGCAGCGCTCCGCACACATGATCATTTGTGGTGACGACGGCCTCGCACACCGTCTGGCACAGGAACTCGACGCCGTGTGCGGCGAGGCTGTCACGGTCGTCCTGCCGTCGCGCCGCGAGGGGCACGGCGCCGAGGTCGTCGCCCTGCACCGGGATCCGCGCTCCCCCGTGGAGCTGCTCATCTCCGCGCGGCCCGACGAGCAGACCCTCCGGGAGGCCGGCGTCGAGCGTGCTGCGGCGCTTGCCCTCACCTACGGCGACGACCAGATCAACATGACGGCTGCCCTGCTCGCCCGCAGCATCAATCCGTCCGTACGCCTGGTCATCCGCATGTTCAACCGGGACCGCGGTCGCCATCTCGAACTGCTCCTCGACCGGGCAGCAGCCGCGCACGCCGGGGAGGACGACGCGTTCATCGACGCGTCCACGACGGTGCTCTCCGACGCCGACACGGCCGTCCCCGAATTGGTGGCCGCCGCGGCAGTCGGGCACGGGCCCACCCTCCAGGTCGAGGGCAAGGTGTTCCGCGGGGTGGTCCGCCCCGCCGGAACTCCGCCCCACGCGACGGACCTGGCCACGCTCGCCGTTCTCTCCGGTACGCACATGGACGACCCGATGGGCGAGGACAGCGCTGAAACGCCGGGCGCCAACGGCACCCAGCTGCTGCCCGACACCGCGACCGCCTACCACCGGCAGTTCACGCACGGTCGGCTCATGCTCGAAGAGGTGACCCACCACCACGCGCCGGCGTCCCCCGCCAGGCGGCGGGCCTATCGGGGCTGGCTGAGCGACCGGCTCGGGCACCTGCCCTGGAAGATCTTCGTCTCCCGCGAAGTGACCGCCGTCTTCGGTGTGCTCGCCGCAGCCGTGCTGCTACTGGCCACGGCGACGGCTGTCGTGGAGGACGGACCGCTGTGGAAGTCGGTGTACCTGCCACTGCTGGACATCTTCACCATGGGCGACCCGGCAACCGAAGACTCCACGGCCCGCCAGGTCCTCCAGCTCATCGCGGGTTTCGTCGGCCTGGCCGTACTCCCTCTCGTGGTGGCCGCCGCCATGAACGCCACCCTGGCCTTCCGCACGGCATCGGCCAACCACGTACCGGATACGGGTCTGCACGACCACATCGTCCTGGTCGGACTCGGCAAGATCGGCACGCGCGTCCTGGCGCAGCTGTGTACGACCGACCACAAGGTCGTGGTCATCGAGCGAGACCCGCAGGCCCGAGGGGTCGTGCTGGCACGCGAGCTCGGCGTGCACCTGCTGCTCGAGGACGCCGCCGCTCCCGGAGTCCTCGATCTCGCCCGCATCGGCACCAGCAAGTCATTGCTGGTCCTCACCCACGACGACGGCGAGAACCTCGACATCGTGATGGCCGCACGCGAGAGCAACCCCCATGTGCGCGCCGTGATGCGCCTGTACGGCGACGACTTCGCCGCCACCGTCTCCCGCACCATGCGCGCCGGTTACCCGGACGCGCTCACCCGCAGCCGCAGCGTCTCGGCGCTGGCCGCGCCCTCCTTCGCCGCCGCGATGATGGGCCGCCACGTGCTGGGGGTCATGCCTGTGGAGCGCGGATCCCTGCTCTTCACCGTCGTGGACGTCGCCGGCCACCCGGAACTCGAAGGGCACTCCATACACGAGGCCTTCAAGGAACACGAGTGGCGCGTACTCGCCGTCGGCCCCGCGACCAACCGCCGGTCGGCCTCCTCGACGGACACACTCGGCGGATTCCGCACGGACCGGCCTGCCTTCAACTGGCGACCACCACACGGACGGGTCCTGCGCCACGACGACCGCGTCGTGCTGGTGACCACACGCCGCGGCCTGGACATTCTAATGACCGGTGTCTAGCCACGCCCCGCAGGCCGCCGGCCTCATCCGGCCCAATGATCTCGCTTAGACCGAAATCGCTCACCGAACAAGTCACTTTCACCACGGGGGTCCTATGTCATTCGATGCCGAATGGGCAGAGCTCAAGTCAGCCGCTGCTGCGAACCAGACGGCAATGCGGCTCAATCAGCTCGATCCCGGAGGGGGCGGCGGCCCCGGGCCACAGGGGGATCTGGTGGTCACCCAGAAGGACCTGGCGGCAGTAGGTAACGCCGCGTTCAAGCTGCGGCAGAGGCTCGGCACCGATGGGGACTCAAGCGGTCTGGAGGAGCGGTTTCGGTGTGATGTGTGTGCTGGTGAGGTGCTTGTAGACCTCGCGGGCGATGAAGCGTTTGAGGCAGCGCAGGATGTCCTTCTTCGACATGCCTTGGGCTGTCCGGCGGGCGACGTAGTCCTTTGTGCGGTCGTCGTAGCGCATGCGGACGAGGGCGATCATGTGGAGGGCGTTGTTGGCGGCGCGGTCTCCGCCCCGGTCGAGGCGGTGGCGGTTGGTGCGGCCTGATGACGCGGGGACGGTGGCTGCCGCGCACAGGTGCGCGAACGATGCCTCCGACCGGAGCCGTTCGGGGTTGTCGCCCGCGGTGATGAGGAGCTGGCCCGCCGTCTCGGTCCCGACTCCGAGGAAGGCGACCAGCTCCGGGGCGGCCTGGGCGACCAGGGGCCCCAGCTCGGCGTTGGCGTCGCTGATCTCCTCGGTGAGGTACTCGTGGCGGCGGGCCAGACGCCGCAGCGCGACCCGGACCGTGTGTATCGGGTCGCTGGTCTGGCCGGTGGGGCGGGACCGTGCGAGCGTGCGGATCAGTTCGCTGGTGGGCAGGCCACGCAGTTTCTCTCGGACCTCGCTGGGGGCGGTGACGATCAGGGTGCGGATCTGGTTGATGGTCTGGGTGCGGGACTTGACGGCGCTGCGGCGCACCACACGCAGGGAGCGGATGGCCTCCACGACGCCGTCGCGGGTCTTGGGGGTGCCGCCGGCCCGGCCGGAGAGCACGGCGGTCGCCGCGGCGTAGGCGTCGACGGGGTCGGACTTGCCGTTGGCGCGGCGGGCCCTGCGGTCGGGCCGGTCTACGTCGACGACGGTGATCTGCTCTGCCCGCAGGTGGCGCGCGAGCTCGGCGCCGTAGGCGCCCGTCCCCTCGACGGGTGCGCCGGTAGGTGGCCGGCAGACGGTTCGGCCTTGTCTTCTCGGCCCAGCAGGAGCCGGCGGTGGGGCGGATTCCCAAGGGGCCGAACTCGTCGAACGCGAAGGTGC
>NZ_JBHWVM010000061.1:0-47602 GCF_042736805.1 Streptomyces sp. NPDC060031 | reverse complement strand
CCCGGCAGCTGCCGGGCGGGGGCCCTCGTACGTGTGCGGCCCGCTCAGACGACCTGGTGGAGCCAGCGCACCGGGGCGCCCTCGCCCGCGTAGCGGAAGGGCTCCAGCTCGTCGTCCCAGGGTTTGCCGAGCAGCTTGGCGATCTCGGCCTCCAGGTCGGTCTCGCCGAGCGCGGAGCGGGCGAGCGCGGCGCGCAGCCGGTCCTCCGGGATCAGGATGTCGCCGTGCATGCCGGTGACGGCGTGGAAGATGCCGAGCTCCGGAGTGGAGCTGTAGCGCTCGCCCTCGGCCGTCGGGCAGGGTTCCGCGGTCACCTCGAAGCGGAGCAGGTGCCAGCCGCGGAGCGCGGAGGCGAGTTTCGAGGCGGTGCCCGCTTCGGCCTGCCAGGAGAACTCGGCTCTCCAGGTGCCCGGGGAGGCGGGCTGCCTGATCCAGTCGAGGTTCACCCGCACCCCGAGCACGCCCGCAACAGCCCATTCCACATGCGGGCAGAGCGCGCGCGGTGCGGAATGCACGTACAGAACTCCACGTGTCGTCACCGGGACCTCCAGTGTGGGACGAGGTCGGGAATAAACTCCAGAAAACGGACAGTATGTGACGTGATGTAATTTACCGGAAATGAGCGGACATCGCGTCGCGGGACCTGCGGCCGAAACGCCACGGGAAAAAGCTACCGTGCGCCAGGGGTCATGGTGTGACGTACGGTCGCTCCAAGGCCCGTAAACGCAGAGCATTCACTCAGCAGGACGCCCCCGAATGATGCGGGGCGACGAGGAGGGACCACCCGATGCGCACCACCGCTCCGCGCCGCCGCGCGCGCCGGACTCTCGCGGGCGCGGGCGCGGCGGTCGTCGTACTCGCCGGCGCGCTCGGCGGGTGTTCGTCGGGCGGGTCGGCCACGGGGGGTGAGCGCGGGGCGCAGGGCGGGCCGCGGTGGAACACGGCGCCCGCCTCGATCGCGGCGGTGGGCGACTCCATCACACGTGGTTTCGATGCCTGTTCGGTGCTGGCCGACTGCCCGGAGGTCTCCTGGGCCACCGGCAACGACCCCGAGGTCCGCTCGCTCGCGGCCCGGCTGCTGGGTGACGCCGAGGTGCCCGCGCGCAGTTGGAACCTCGCGGTCACCGGCTCCCGGATGGCGGACCTGCCGGGGCAGCTGACCGCGGCCGCCGCGCACAGGCCCGACCTGGTCACGGTGATGGTGGGCTCGAATGACGCCTGCCGGCCGACGGCTTCCTCGATGACGTCCGTGGCCGCCTTCCGGGAGGGCTTCGAGAAGGCCCTGGCCGATCTGCGGGCCGCCTCGCCCGCCTCCCAGGTGTACGTCTCCAGCGTGCCGGACCTCCAGCGGCTGTGGGAGCAGGGCAAGGACGACCCGATGGTGCGCAAGATCTGGAGCCTGGGCATCTGTCAGTCGATGCTCGCCGACCCGCAGTCGGCGGCCGCCGGGGCGACGGCCCGGCGCGAGCAGGTGCGGGCGCGGGTGGTCGAGTACAACGAGGTGCTGCGCGAGGTCTGCGCGAAGGACGCACTGTGCCGCTACGACGGCGGCGCGGTGTTCCAGTACCCCTTCGGGGCGGAGCAGTTGAGCCGCTGGGATTGGTTCCACCCGGGCAAGGGCGGGCAGGCGCGGCTCGCGGAACTGGCGCACCGCCAGGTGACGGCGGCCGAGCCGCCGCGTTGACGTTTCCGTGCGCGGAAGGGTCCGGGGGCGGGTGTCAGGGCCCGCCCCCGGACCGGCTTTCAGGGGTGATTTCCGGCCATACGGTGTGTCAGGCGATGTCGAGCGTCGCGGTCAGCCGGGTGTCACCGTGCGAGTGGCTCGCGCGGACCTCGTAGGTGCCGCCGACGCGCTGCCAGCCGCGCGCGGCCTCGTCCCAGATCTCGAAGGCCCGGGCGGGCAGCGGGATCTCCACCTCGACGCTCTCGCCGGGCCCGGCCCCGACCCCGGCGAAGGCGGCGAGCCAGCTCGCCGGGCGCTCCACGCGGTCCCCGGCCGGAGCCAGGTAGACCTGGACGACCTCGCGGCCGGGCCGGGCGCCGGTGTTGGTGAGGCGGACCCGCGCGGCCGTGGCGGTGACCTCCAGCGACTCGTACGCCCAGTCGGTGTAGCCGAAGCCGTGCCCGAAGGGGAAGGCGGGGGCCACGCCCCGGGCCTCGTACGCCCGGTAGCCGATGAGGAGCCCCTCGCGGTACTCCAGGCGCCCCTCGGCCGGGACCACCTCGGTGACGGGGGCGTCGGCGAACTCCGCGGGCCAGGTGGTGGGCAGTCGCCCGCCCGGCTCCGCGGCGCCGAGGAGTACGTCGGCCAGCGCGGCCCCGCCCTCCTGCCCGGGGAACCAGGTCAGCAGGACGGCGGCCACGTCCTCGCGCCACGGGAGTTCCACCGGCGAGCCGGCGTTGACGACGACGACGGTGTTCGGGTTCGCGGCGGCGACGGCCCGGACCAGGTCGTTCTGCCGGCCCGGCAGAGTGAGGTCGCGCCGGTCGAAGCCCTCGGACTCCACGCGCTCGGTGGTGGCGACGACCACGATGGCGGTGTCGGCGGCGCGGGCCGCCTCCACGGCCTCGGCGATGAGCTCGTCGGCGTCGCGCCGCGGGCCGAGGTGGAGCAGGGAGAACATGATCGCCTTGAGCGGCAGCTCGCTCGTGTCGGGGACCTGGTAGGTCAGCGAGACCTCGACCGGCTCCCCCTCGGTGAGGGCGATGCGGGCGCGCTCGCTGGGGGCTCCGAAGAAGGCCTCGAAGGGGTCGGCCTCGTCGCCCATCTCCTGGACGCCGTCCCAGAGGGGCTGCCCGCCGACGGCGAGGGCGAAGGCGCCGAGTCCGCGGGTGCCGAAGGCGTGCTCGCCGCTCTCGCGCGGCAGGAACGTACCGGTGACCTCGATGCTCGCCATGGTCTCGTACGCGGCCCCCTCGGGCAGGTCGTCGCCGATCCACTGGACCTGGCCGGACGGGAGGCTGCCCTCGCCGAGGACCGCGCCGGAGGCGTCGCGGCAGATCGCGCGGAGGTCGAAGCCCTTGTCGGCGGCGCCTAGTTCCTCGGCGGGGTCGGCCCCGACGGCGAAGGTCAGCGCGCCGTCGGGGAGGGCCGCGGTGAGGCCGTCGAGCGGGGAGACGACGCGCTCGGGGAAGACGGTGGCCGAGCCGCCGCCGAGGACCCGGGCGTCGCGGGCGGCGGCGCCGAACAGGGCGACGGTGCCGCCGCCGGCGGGGTCGAGGGGCAGCGCGCCCTCGTTCCTGACCAGGACGAAGCCGCGGGCGGCGATCTCGCGGGCCAGCGCCTGGCCGTCGATCGGGGCCGGGGGCTCGGCGACGACGGCGGGCGCGCCCTCCAGGACGCCGACGCGGGCGGCGAGGCGCAGGACGTTGCGTACGGCGTCGTCCACGGCGGCTTCGGGGACCTCGCCGGCGCGGACGGCCTCGGCGAGCGGGGCGCCGTAGACGGTGGTCGGGCCGGGCATGGCCACGTCGAGGCCGCCGAGGATGTCGCCGGTGGTGGAGCGGGCGGCCATCCAGTCGGAGACGTTGTAGCCGTCGAAGCCCCATTCGCCGCGCAGGACTTCGTTGACCAGGTACCGGTGCTCGGTCATCGTCGTGCCGTTGACCTGGTTGTAGGCGGTCATGATGCCCCACGGGTGGGCATTGGCGACGATGGCCTCGAAGGGCGCCAGGTACAGCTCGCGCAGCGGGCGCGGGGCGATGACGCTGTCGACGGTGAAGCGCTCGGTCTCGGCGTCGTTGCCGACGAAGTGCTTGACGGTGGTGGCGACCCCGCCCTCCTGGACGCCGTTCACGTATCCGCTGCCGATGGCGCCGGTGAGGTACGGGTCCTCGGAGTAGCACTCGAAGTGGCGGCCGCCGAGCGGGGAGCGGTGCAGGTTGACGGTCGGCGCGAGGAGGACGTGGACGCCCTTGCGGCGGGCCTCCTGGGCGAGGAGCCGGCCGGCGCGGCGGGCGAGGGCGGGGTCCCAGGCGGCGGCGAGCGCGGTCGGGGAGGGCAGTGCGATGGACGGGTCGTCGGCGGTCCAGCGCACGCCGCGCACCCCGATGGGGCCGTCGGACATGACGAGGGACTTCAGCCCGATCTCGGGGACGGCGGGCAGGGACCACATGTCCTGGCCGGCCAGCAGCCGGGCCTTGGTGTCGAGATCCAGCTTGCCCAGTGCCGCCTCTGCGGCGTCTTCGCGGACCTGATCGGCATCGGTCACGGCCGTGCCTCCTCATCGAATGCGGTGCGTGCGGTGTGCGGTTGCCCCCATCGTGGACCTGTTCCCTGTAGAACGGTAGGGTTCGTAATCTGTTCGTGATCCGAGGATGTCGTACGGTCCTGCTGGCAGGTGGTGACGGAGAAGGGGGGCCACGATGGTCAGGGCGAGGAGCGAGGAGCGGCGCGAGGACATCGTCCGCGCCGCGGTCGAGGTGATCGCGGAGCGCGGCTACCGGGGCGCGTCCCTGGGCACGGTCGCCGAGCGCGTGGGCCTGACCCAGCAGGGGCTGCTGCACTACTTCCCCACCAAGGAGGCGCTGCTCGTCGCCGTCCTGGAGGAGCGCGACCGCTGGGACACCGGCGGCGGCCCGCGCGCCTCGGCCGGCCCTTGGCGCCTGGACCTGCTCGCGTCGCTGGTGGACTACAACGCGATGCGGCCGGGCATCGTGCAGACCTTCTCGGCGCTGCTGGGCGAGAGCGTCACCGACGGGCACCCGGCGCGGGAGTTCTTCACCGAGCGGTACGCGCAGGTGCGCGGCGAGATGGCGGAGGTCCTGCGCGCCGAGTTCGGCGAACGCCTCCCGTCGGGCCTCACCCCCGAACAGGCGGCCCCGCTGTTGACGGCGGTGATGGACGGCCTCCAGTACCAGTGGCTGCTGGCCCCGGAATCGGTGGACATGCCGGCCGCGTTCCGCTCCTTCCTGACCCTGCTGCGGGGGCCCGGCGCGTAGGCCCGGGGGCCGACCGGGCGTCCTTTCCCCTGCGGTCCGGCACGGGCTGGGAGACGGCGGCCCTACGGGCGGACGTGGCGGTCACCGCGGATCCGGGAGAGGTCCTGCCCCGCGAGGTCCGGGCGGGACTCCAGCGTGGCGCGGACCGCCTCCAGGATCGGCAGCCGGGCATGGGCGGTGGCCAGGGCCACGTCCTTCGCGGCCAGGGCCACCGGGAAGTGCGAGGCATCGGCGAACGTCCTCGCGACGGCGCCCGCGAGCGGCCCCTTGGCGAGCTCGGCACCTCCGGCCGGCCGCCCGCGGACTGCACCGCGCACCACCTGCTCGACGAGCGGATGTACGTGGCCCTGCCGCCCGGGCACCGCCTCGCCGGCCGCCGTGACGTGCGGCTGGCCGAACTCGCCGACGAGGAGTGGATCGCGGCCGGCCCCCGCCCCGAGGAGACCCTGCTGGAGAGCGCCGTCGCGGACGGTTTCCGCCCGCGCATGGGCTTCGCCGTCGCCGACTGGACGGCCAAACAGGGCTTCGTCGCCGCCGGGCTCGGCGTCACCCTGGTCCCGGCGCTCGCCGCCTGCGCCGCCCGGCCGGATCTGGCGCTGGTCTCCCTGCACCCCGAGGACGCCCCGCGCCGCCGGGTCTACGCGGCCACCCCGCGCGGGCTCGCCCCCTCCCCCGCCGTGGCGGCCTTCCTCGCCCTGCTGCGGGAGACCGCGGCCGGGCTGGCATCCTGGGACGCGTGAAGATCGCTGCCGCGCAGATGACCTGTGTTCCCGCCGACCCGGCCGCGAATGCCGCGCAGGCCGCGGAACTGGCCCGGCGGGCCCGGGAGCAGGGGGCCGCGCTGGTGGTGTTCCCCGAGTTGACCCTCACCGGCTACGAGTTGGCGGCCATCGCCGCCGATCCGGGGCTGTGCCTGGCCGACGCGGACGACCCCCGGCTCGACGGGATCCGCGGCGGCGGGATCGCCACCGCCGTCAATGTCGCCCTGCGCTCCGCCGACCCGCGGCGCCCCGTCCTCGCGACCCTGGTCCACGACGCGGACGGCGCGCACGTGACGACGTACGCCAAACGGCACCTGTACCGCCACGAGCAGGACGTCTTCGCGGCGGGCGAGCACCCCGGGCACTTCGAACTCGGCGGGATCCGCTTCTCCTTGGGCATCTGCTACGACAACCACTTCCCGGACGTGCCCGGCGCGGGCGTGGCGGCCGGCTGCCGGGTCCATCTGGCCTCCTCCCTGTACGGGACGGGCGAGGGGATCCACGAGCGTGCCACCGTCCACCCCGGGATCGCGCGGGACCACGGCCTGTACGTGGCGCTGGCCAACCACGTCGGCCCGGCCGGACCGTGGACGGGCTGCGGCGGCGCCGCCGTTTGGGCCCCGGGCGGAGCCCTGCTGGCCGCGGCGGACGACCGTACGCCGTCGGTCGTGACGGCGGAGGTCGCCTAGGACTTGCCGCGGTGCGGGCCCAGATCCCGTAGCACGGAACCGAGTTCCTCCGCGGTCAGGGCCGGCCCGGGCAGCGGGGCCGCCGGAGCGGTCGCCCGCAGCCCGTCGAGGAACAGCGCCAGAGGGCGGCGCCAGCCGTCGGGGGCCGTGGCCGCCAGGGCCGGGACGGCGCGGCCGAGCGCGGCGAGCGCGAGGAGCAGGTCCTCCACCGCGATGTCGGGCCGCACCGACCCCTGCCGCTGCGCGCGCCCGATCAGCAGGTCCACCGTCTCCCGGTTGTGCGCGTGGACGGCGTCCAGGGAGCGCACGCCCTCCACTCCCGTCGTCATCAGGTCGTTGGTGCCCCGGTCCGCGGCCAGTCCGGCGAACACGACGTCGAGGTAGCCGGTGAGCCCCTGCCAGGCGTCCGCCGCCGCCCGCGCCTGCTCCCCGGCGGCCACCGTGTGGGCGAGGGCGCCGCGGAAGACCTCGTCCACGAGCGCCGCGCGGCTCGGGAAGTGCCGGTACAGGGTGGCGTTGCCGACCCCGGCCCGGCGGGCGATGTCGTCGAGCGGGGCGTCCAGACCGTGGGCCGCGAAGGCCTCGCGCGCCGCCTCGACCAGCAGTTCACGGTTGCGCCGCGCATCGCGCCGTACCGGTACGGCCCGCTTCTCGGGCCGCTCTTCGCCGACTGCTGCCATCACCACTCCTCGGAGGTACCGGGGAGCATTCCCCGGTACCGATGCTATCGTCGGAAGCACAACCGGGGAGCACTCCCCGTTTCAGGCGGACCCGAAGGGGCGAGGGCCATGGCGGACACGGCGTTGGTGCTGGGCGGCGGCGGAGCCGTGGGCGGGGCCTGGGCGGTCGGCATGCTGGCCGGCCTGGCCGAGGCCGGACTCGACCTCTCCCGCGCCGACGTGATCATCGGCACCTCCGCGGGAGCGCTCATCGGCACCCGGATCGCCTCGGGCGTCCCGATCGAGGAGCTCTACGCGGAGAACCGCGCCGGGGAACGCACGGTCGACGTCACGGTCACCTTGCGCCAGACCGCCGCGTTCCTGCGGGCGGCACTCGGCTCGCGCGACCCGGAGCGCTCGGTCCGGCGGCTCGGACGGGCCGCACTGGCCTCCCGCACGGTCCCGGAGGCGGCCGTCTTCGACGCGATCGCCACCCTGCTGGGCGGCGAGGTGCCCCGGTGGCCCGAGCGCGACCTGCGCCTGACGGCGGTCGACGCGCGGACGGGGGAGCTGAAGGCCTTCGACGCGGGCTCGGGCATCACCCTGCGCGAGGCGCTCGCGGCGAGCTGCGCGGTGCCGGTGGTGTGGCCGCCCCTGTCGATCGCGGGCAGCCGCTGGATGGACGGCGGCTCCCGCTCGACCTCCAACGTCCACCTCGCCCGGGGCCACCGGCGCGTCGTCGCGATCGCGCCGATCCCCAAGGCGGTCGGACCGCACCCGAACGCCCACGAGCAGGGCGCCGCACTGGAGCGGGAGGGGTCACTGGTGGCCGTACTGTCCCCGGACCGCACCGCCCGCAAGGCCTTCGGCCGCAACATGCTGGACCAGACGCGCGGCCCCGGGGCCGCCCGCGCGGGCCGCGTCCAGGCGGCCGCCTGCGCGCAGGCCGTGGCCGCCGTCTGGCAGGACTGACCCGCCGTTACTGCGCCCCGGTGTCGGCGTCGGCGTCGACCTCGGTCGTCTCCTCAGCCGGCTCGGGCTCCGCCGGCTCCTGCGCCGGCACCAGGTCCCGCGCCATCAGCGTCGCCCCGGCCACCGCGCCCGGCATCAGGAAGACCGCCACCAGCGGCACCAGGAACGCCAGCACCAGCGGGACCCCGAAGCCGAGCACCAGCAGCCGCCGCGACCGCAGCAGCGCGAGCTGCCCGGCCAGGTCCATCCGGCGCCGCTGGAGCGCGACGGAGGTGAGCTCCTGGGTCAGGAAGTACCCGGAGACGCAGAACCCGAGCGCCGGGACCACGGTCTGCCCGACCACCGGGACGAAGCCGAGGGCGAAGAGCAGGATCCCGTACAGCAGCACCCGACCCAGGATCCGCAGGCTGTCCCGGGCCGCGATCCACAGCTCGCGCCAGAGCGTGAGCCCGGACCCGGGCACCTCGCCGCCCTCGCTCCGGTCGACCTGCTCCGAGAGGGACTCGTAGAACGGCTGGCCGATCAGCAGGGTCACGGCGGTGAAGGTGATCACCGCCAGGAAGAGTCCGAGACAGAAGACCAGGGCGGTCAGGAACCCGCGGAAGAGCCCCAGCCACGGCGTGGACCAGCCGTCGGCGAAGGGGGTGGCCCAGCCGGCCAGGTCATCGGCGCCGTAGCCGAGCCCGACCAGCGCGCCGGCGTACAGCACCAGCGACACCAGCCCCGGCAGCAGCCCGAAGCCGAGCCACCGGCCGTGCCTGAAAACCCATCGCTGGCCGGCCAGCAGATAGCCGAATCCCCCCGCAAGATCACGCATGGTTCCAGCTTAGGACGGCGAACGCCGAAGGCCGCACCCAGGTGTCCGGGTGCGGCCTTCGGGAAGCGGGTGCGAGATCAGACGGCGAGCTCGACCGTGATGTTGCCGCGGGTCGCCTTGGAGTACGGGCAGACCTCGTGGGCCTTCTCGATGAGGTCCTTGGCGGTGGCGGCGTCCACGTTCGGGATCACGGCGGAGATCTTGACGATCAGGCCGAAGCCGTCGTCGTTCTTGCCGATGCCGACCTCGGCGGTCACGGTGGAGCCGGAGATGTCGGCGTTCACGTTCTTCGCGACGACACCCAGGGCGCCCTGGAAGCAGGCGCTGTAACCGGCGGCGAACAGCTGCTCCGGGTTGGTGCCGGCGCCACTGCCACCGAGCGCCTTCGGCGGGTTCACGACCACGTCGAGCTGACCGTCGCTGGTGGCGACGCGGCCGTCACGGCCGTTCTCGGCGGTGGCGACAGCGGTGTACGCGACATCGGACTGCTGGATGGACATGTAAGAAGATCCTCCTGATATTCGCCGCGACTCGCGCCCACGATCGCAACGGTGTGGTGTGAGCCTAACCGGTGAAAGAAACGATCATCTTTCCGGTGTTCTCGCCGCGCAGCATTCCGAGGAAGGCGTCGGTCGCGTTCTCGATGCCCTCGAAGACCGTCTCGTCGTACCGCAGCTCGCCGGAGCGCAGCCAGCCGGCCACGTCCTGGACGAACTGCTGCTGCAGCCCGGTGTGGTCGCCGACCAGCACGCCCTGCAGGCGCAGCCGCTTGCCGATGACCAGGGCGAGGTTGCGCGGACCCGGGGTGGGCTCGGTGGCGTTGTACTGGGCGATGGCCCCGCACAGGGTGGCGCGGCCGTGCACCTTCAGGGAGGAGATGGCGGCCTCGAGGTGGTCGCCGCCGACGTTGTCGAAGTAGACGTCGATGCCCTCGGGGGCGGCGGACTTCAGCTGCTCGCCGACGGGGCCGTTCTTGTAGTTGAAGGCGGCGTCGAAGCCGTACTTCTCCGTGAGCAGCGTCACCTTCTCGTCGGAGCCGGCGGAGCCGATCACCGCGGAGGCGCCCTTGATCTTGGCGAACTGCCCGACGAGGCTGCCCACCGCGCCCGCCGCGCCGGAGACGAAGACGGAGTCGCCCTCCTTGAAGGAGGCGACCTCGAAGAGGCCGGCGTAGGCGGTCAGACCGGGCATGCCGAGCACGCCGAGGTAGGTGGAGAGCGGGGCCAGCGAGCCGTCCACCTTGGTGGCGTGCTTGGCGTCCACGTCCGCGTACTCGCGCCAGCCCAGCCCGTGCAGGACGTGGTCGCCGACCGCGAAGCGCTCGTCGGCGGAGGCCACGACCTCGCCGACCGCGCCGCCGTCCATGGGCTTGTCGAGCTGGAAGGGCGGGACGTAGGACTTCACGTCGTTCATCCGGCCGCGCATGTACGGGTCCACGGACATGTGCAGGTTGCGCACGAGGATCCGGCCGGGGGCCGGGGCCGCGACGGGCACCTCGCGCAGGGCGAAGTCCTCGGCGACGGGCCAGCCCTGCGGGCGGCGGACGAGGTGCCACTCGCGGCTGACGGCGGGGATCTCGGACATGCGGCGCTCCTGGGGTGGTGGAGGGAATGCTTCAGTAGGTGAAACAACCATGCGCCTGCATATTTCATGTTGTCAAGTAAATGGGTACGCTGGATCCATGCCCACTCGTCGCGCAGACCCCCTGACCCTTGAGGTCGTCGAGCTCATCGGCGACGTCGTGGCCCGCTACCACGAGGAGTACGAGCACGCGGCCGCCAGCCACCAGCTCACCGGCGCGCAGGCGCGCGTGCTGAACCTGCTGTCCTACGAGCCGACGGCGATGCGCAAGATCGCGCAGAAGCTGAAGTGCGAGCCCTCGAACATCACCGGCATCGTGGACCGCCTGGAGAGCCGTGGGCTGGTCGAGCGCCGCCCGGACCCGGCCGACCGCCGGGTGAAGCTGGCCGCCCCCACCGAGGAGGGTCTGCGGACCGCCGACCGGCTGCGCGAGTCGCTGGACTTCGCGCGCGAACCGCTGGCCGGGCTCTCCACGGCCGAGCGGGCGGTCCTGCGGGACCTGCTCAGGCGGATGCTGGGCTGACCCGGAGGCTCAGCAGCACCGGAAGCTCAGGAGCACCGGAAGCTCAGGAGCAGCCGAAGATCCAGAACACGCACGACCTCGTCGGCTTCGGCGTGGGCTGCGGCGCCGGGGGCTGCGGGGGCGTCCCGGGCGGCTGCGCGGTGCCGGAGGTGCTGGGTGCGGGCTGCCCCGACGTCGTGGGACGTACGGTTCCCCCCGGCCCGGGAGTCCCCTGCCCCGGGCCCGCCTTGCCCGACGCGGAGGCCGACGTCGCCGGTCCGGGAGCGCGGCTGCCCCCGGCACTCGCCCCCGGCCCGGCCGACTTCGTGGCACCGGCGGTGGCCTTCGCGGCCCCGGCGGCCTTCCCCGAAGGCAGCGCCGACGGCGCGGCGGGCGCGCCCTCCTGGCTCGGCAGGGCGTCCGGCGCCTTCGGACCGGCGTCGTCGGTCAGCACCACCGTGGCCGCCCGGTCGGAGCGCTGCCCGTCCATGGCCATCCGGGCCACCGCGAGCGAGCCCGCGGTGGCGAGCAGCAGCCCGAGCCCCATGGTCAGCACGGTCCGGCGGCGCCTGCGGTGCGTGACACGGCGGCGCGCACCCGCCCTGCGCTCGTTCGGCACGGACAGCACGACGAGCGAGTCGGCGTACACGTCGGCCAGCGCGGGCTGCGGCACGGACTCCCCCGCCACCGCGGCGGGCGGCACAGGCGCGGCGGGTATCAGGTACTCGGCCGGGGTCCCGCACCCGGCGCACGCCAGCGCGCCGTTGAGGTGCCTCCGGCAGGCGGGGCAGTAGTTCATAGGGCCCGCAGGCTACGTGGTCCGCGGCAACATCCGTATCCCGGATACGTAAGGATCCTGTGTGGAATCGTTGACTCCATGACAGCGAACCCGACACCGGGCACCCGGGGCCCCTTCGGGCCGGCCTCCTTCCAACTGGTGCTGCTGCGTCGGATGGCGGATTTCCAGCCCGGCCTCGCCGAAGAGGCCCGCCGCCGGCTCGGCGCCACGCTCGCCGAGCAGCGGGAGGCCAACAAGCGCTGGCAGGCGATGGCATTCGCCCGGACTCCGTCCGGGAGGGGGCCCCGCTCCCGCTCCCGCGGGGCGCTGGCCCGCTACCGGTCCGTGCTGGGCCCGCCCGAGTCCGCCGAACCCCGCACGATCGGCGATCTGGAGTGCGAGGCCCTGCTGTGGCCGCTGCCGCTCTGGCCGGACCTGCGCTTCGAGGTGCTGGCCGCGCCCGACGGGGCGGTGTGGAACGAGTGGCTGGTACGGGCCCCGGGCGCGCGGGGGCCCGTACTGGAATCGGCGCAGGACCTGCGGCCCTGGTCGGCGACGGTGGACGAGGTGGCGCGGGCCTTCGCCCCGGCGCGCCCGATGGAGGGCACCGCCCCGACCCGCTGGCGCCTCGCGTTCACCGCGCGGGGCAGGCCGTGCGTGGCGGAGTTCACGTACGGCCTGCTCCAGGAGGTCTCGATCGCGGGCGCGGACGAGAGCGGGGACGAGAGCGCGGACGAGAGCGACGCGGACGGGTCGGCCTAGGAGCGAAGGAAGGCGCGCACGGCCGCCGAGGTGGCGTCGTCGCCCAGCAGGTCGTTGTGCTTGAGGCAGCCGACCGGCGTGTTGGCCGCCCCGGCCAGCGGGACGCTGTCGTCGGGGTTGACGACCTCGTCGCAGTTCGACCAGAAGGTCGCGTACGCGACCGCACCGGGGGTCTCGTCGCCGGAGTTCAGGTTCTTCACGACGTACGACCCGGGTGTCATGTCCCGGCACGCCTGGTCCCACAGGGCGCAGGCCCACGCCGTGGAGGTGCCCCGGTTGGGCCCGGCCAGCGAGACCCAGTGGCCCACGGCCCGGTCGCCGCCGCCGAACTTCACGTACCAGCGGCTGACGAGCGAGCCGAAGGAGTGCGCGACCACGTCCACCTTGGCGGCGCCGGTCTGCCGGCGGACCTGGTCGGCGTACGCGCCGAGCCGCCCGGCCAGGACCTCGTTGACGGACTGGTGGGTGTCGTACGCCCACGAGAAGAGCTCGGAGTCGCCGTACCCGTCGGCCCGCAGGTCCTCGCGCAGTGCGCCCCAGACGCCCGGATCGGCGTTGTAGCCGTGCACGAAGACCACCGGATTGCGCGATGACGCCTGGTCAGCGGCCTTGGCTGTCACCCGTTCGGCGGAGTGGGCCGGGAAGGGCGCGAGCAGCGCCAGGCAGAGCGTCAGGAGCGCGAGCGGTCTCTGGCGGGCCGTCAGCATCGGGTCCCCTTTACCTTGTTACGCGTGAGTAGCGTGTGCGGTGCGCGCATCGTCGTGCCTGTCGGTACAGAAATCCACCCCCCTGCAGCACCCCGAGAGGCATTCCGGCACCTGACGGCATCCCCCAGCCGGAGCATCAAATCGGGCAATACGCCTATCGGACCCGACAAGATACGAAGGTGACCGGCACCCCGCCGGCCGTCTTGCGTCAGCGCTCTCGGGAGGATCTGCCGTGACCGTCAGTCTTGAGCAGTTGCGCCGCTGCCACGTCGCCGTCGACCTCGGAGCGGCCCGGACCCGCGTGTACGTCAAGGGCGCCGGCCTGGTCGTGGACGAGCCCAGCGTCGCCGCGGTGAACACGCGGACCGGCGCACTCATCGCCGTCGGCACCTTCGCCGAGCGGATGACCGGCCGCACGCCCGACTACATCCGGGTCGTACGCCCCGTCTCCGGCGGCACCGTCGTGGACATCGAGATGGCCCAGCGCATGCTGCGCCACCTCCTCGGCGAGAAGCTCCGGCGCGCCCTGCGCCGCAAGCCGCGGCTGCGGGCCGCCGCCTGCACCCCGCACGACGCCGACCCGCTGGCCCAGCGCGCGGCCGTCGAAACCCTCGTCGGGCTCGGCGCCCGCCGCGTCGAACTGGTCGACACCCTGATCGCGGCGGCCGTCGGCTGCGGCCTGCCCGTGGAGCAGCCGACCGCGACGATGATCATGGTGTGCGGGGCCGCGGCCACCCAGGTCGCCGTCCTCTCCCTCGGCTCGATCGTCACCGCCGAGCGGATCCCCGTCGGCGGCGAGGCCATCGACCACGCGGTGGTCCAGCACCTGCGCCACGCCCACGAGCTGATGCTGCCCAGCCAGGCCGTCCGGCCCCTCCAGCTGGCCCTGCACGGCAACGGCATCACCGCCGAGGGCCCGGCCTCCACCCTGATCCACGGCCGCGACGTGGCCACCGGCCTCGCCCGCTCCGTGCACGTGGACACCGCCGCCGTCCGCGACGCCATCCACACCCCGCTGACCGCCGTGCTCGACGGCATCGGCAAGGTGCTCCGGGACTGCCCCCCGGACCTGGTCGCCGACCTGACCGACCGGGGGATCATGATGGTGGGCGGCAGCGCCCTGCTGCCGGGCCTGGACCAGATGCTGCGCGACGCCACCGGGATGCCCGTGGCCATCGCCGAGCGGCCGGACGTGTGCGCCGTCCTCGGTCTCGGCATGATGCTCGAGGGAAAGATCGCCCCCATGGTCCTCAACCCGCTGGCCGAATGACGCACCACGAGCCGTCGAGCCTCCCGGTCCTGCTGGAGGCGGTTCTGAGCGTCGGCTCCGAAGTCGAGCTGCACGCCACCCTCCAGCACATCGTGGACTCGGCGGCCGAGCTCTGCGCGGCACGCTACGGCGCGCTCGGGGTCGTCGACCCCGAGCGCGTCCGGCTGACCGAGCTGTTCACGACCGGCCTGACCGAAGCCGAACGGGCCGCGATCCCCCGGCTGCCGGACGGCCGCCGCGGCCTGCTCGGCACGCTCGTCAGCGACCCCCGCCCGCTCATGCTGGCGGACCTCGCCGAGGACCCCCGCTCGGCGGGATTCCCACCCGGCCATCCCCCCATGCGCAGCTTCCTCGGCGTCCCGATCCGGGTGCACACCGAGGTGTTCGGCAACCTCTACCTCACCGAGAAGCGGGGCGGCGGCCCCTTCACGGACGAGGACCTCGCGCTGATGCGCGTCCTGGCCTCCCAGGCGGGCATAGCGATCGGCAACGCCCGTCTGTACGAGACCGCGCGCCGCCGGGAGCGCTGGATCGAGGGCGCCGCCGCGGTGACCACCACCCTGCTGGCCGGCCGCCCGGCCGCGGACGCGCTGATGTGCGTGGCCGAACGGGCGCGGCTGCTCGCGGACGCCGCGGCCGGCGTGGTCCTCCAGCCGACCCCGGAGGGCGGGATGGAGATCGTGGCCGCCTCCACGCACGGCGACCCCGGGGACCTGGTGGGCACGGCCATCGCGCCCGGTTCTCCCGTGCTGGAACAGCTCCTCGGCGGCGAGCCGGTCTTCATAGAGGATTCCGCCACCGACCCCCGGATGACCACGCACGTACGGGAGCGCTTCGGGCCCAGCATGATGCTTCCGCTGCAGAGCGGCGGCCAGCTGATCGGCACCCTGGCCCTGCCGCGGGCCCGGGGCGGCCCGCCGTACGACGCGGTCGACCGGCTGCTGGCCTCGCAGTTCGCCTCGCAGGCCGCGCTGGCCCTCGTACTGGCGGACGCCCAGCACGACCGGGAGCAGCTCGCCGTCTACGAGGACCGCGACCGGATCGCGCGGGACCTGCACGACCTGGTGGTGCAGCGGCTGTTCGCCACCGAGATGATGCTGGAGAGCACCCGGCGCCGGGCCGCGAACGCGCCGACCGGGGACACCGTGGGCGAGGAGCTCAGCCGGGCGGTCGACGAGCTGGACTCCACCATCCAGGAGGTCCGCACGGCCATCTTCGCCCTCCAGCAGCCGCCGACGGACGCCCCGACGACCTTCCGGGGCCGGGTCCTGCGGGAAACCGGCGGGGCGGCGGTCCTGTTCGGCTTCCAGCCGTCGGTGCGCTTCGCGGGCGCGGTGGACGCGCTGCTGTCCGAGCCGGTGGCGGGTGACCTGCTGGCGGCGCTGCGCGGTGCGCTGGCCGCGGCGCACCGGCGCAGCGAGGTGACGTCCATCGAGGTGGACGTGGACGCGTCCCCGGCCCGGGTCCACCTCACGGTGTCGGACGACGGCCGCACGGAGACCGGGACCCGGGGGACGACCGTGACGTGGGAGTCAGCGCTGTAGGGGAGGCCGGGTGGCGGCGCGCAGCGCGATCCGGGTGCTGGAATGGGCGACGCCGGCCTCCCGCTTGAGCCGCCGCAGCAGGGAGTCGAGCGCCGCGGGGTCGGCGGCCCGGGCCCGTACGAGGTAGTCGTGCTCCCCCGTGACGTGCACCACCTCGGTGATCCCGGGCAGCTTGGCCACCCGCTGCTCGAACTCCTCGTTGGTGGTGTCCTGGCGCAGGGTGAGGTCGATGAAGACCACCAGCCCGCCCCTGGTGTCGGCCGCCGGATCCACCACGACGGTGAATCCCCTGATCACGCCGTCGCGGCGCATGCGGCGCACCCGGTCCGCGGTGGCGTTCGCGCTGAGCCCGACGCGGACGCCGAGGTCGCGGTACGAGATCCGCGCATCCTCCTGCAAGATGCCGAGGATTTCCCTGTCGAGGCCGTCCATACCGCGATTCTCGCAGCCGACGCCGTTAATCGCGCCCGTTCCCCGGCTCCGGGCGGGGACCCTCGCCCCCATGAACGAACTGCTGACACCGGCCCTGGCCGGGGCCGCCGCGGGCCTGGGCGTGGCGATGCCGATGGGTGCGATGAGCGTGCTGCTGCTCCAGGAGGCACTGCGCGACCGCCGCGCGGCGGTGGCCGCGGCGGCCGGCATCGCGACCGTGGACCTCGGCTACGCGGCCCTGGCCACCGCCCTCGGCCCCTGGGTCGCCTCCCACGTCTCCCCGGTCGAAGCCTGGGTCCGCCTCACCTCGGCGGCGATCCTCATCGCCATCGCCGCCCACGGCCTCCTCTCCTCCCGCGGCGGGGCGCCGGCCGGGGAGGACGCTCCGGACGGGGCCGGGGTCGGGGTCGGGGCGTTGCGGGCGTACGGCAAGTACGTCGGGCTGACGGTCGTGAACCCCACCACCGCGCTCTACTTCGCCGCGCTCACCACTGCCCAGGGCGCGAGCCTGCGCGGCGGCGGCGCCGGGGCCGCCTTCCTCGTCGGTGTCGGGCTCGCCTCCCTGCTCTGGCAGCAGGCGCTCGTCGCCCTCGGCGCCGTCGCGGCCGGCCGGATCTCCGCCACCGCCCGCACCTGGACCTTCCGCCTCGGCTACGGCCTCGTCGCCGCCTACGCCCTGAAGATCGCCTTCCCGCTGCCGTAGACCGCGCCCGGCCTGGCTCGGCACGGCACGGCACCCGTCGGATCGGCGCGGCGCGGCTCCGACAAGTCCCGCCGGGGCCAGTCGACTTGCGGGCCAGGTGTGATCCAGTCGACAGGCCCGGGCCCCCGGCACCGCCTAGGGTGACTGCGTGACGACCCGCCTCTCGGCCCGCGCGGCCATCGCCTCCGTGACCGACCCCGGCACCTTCGCCGAACTCCCCGCGCCGCAGAGGGAGTCCGCCCCGGACGGGCCCCTCGGCTGGAGCGGGTACGACGACTCCCGCGAACGCGCCGCCGCGCGGACCGGCGAGCGGGAGTCCGTGATCACCGGCACGGCCCTGCTCGGCGGCTTCCGGGCCACCGTGATCTCCTTCGAGTTCGGCTTCCTCGGCGGCTCCCTCGGCGAACGCACCGGCGACCGGCTCGAAGCCGCGTACGCCCATGCCCGCGAGCACCGCCTTCCCCTCGTCTCCCTGATCGCCACCGGCGGCTCCCGCATGCAGGAGGGCATGCTCGCGCTGACCCAACTCCAGCGCGTGGCCCGCCAGTGCGTCCTCACCCGCGCCGCCGGGCTCCCGCAGATCGCCGTGCTCCGCGATCCCACCACCGGCGGCGGCTGGGCCACCCTCGGCGCCGGGGCCGACGTGATCCTCGCGCTGCCCGGCGCCCAGGTCGGCTTCGCGGGCTCCCGGGTGCGGCCGGCCGACGCGGACCCGGCGGCCTACACCGCCGAAGGGCAGTACGCGGCCGGGCACGTGGACGCCGTCGTGCCCGCCGCCGACATGCCCGCGGCCCTCGCCGACTGGCTCCGCGTACTGGCCGCGCCGCGCGCCGCCGAGCCCGTCGAGCCCCCGGCCGCACTGGCCGACGTCACGCCGCCCCTGACCGGCTGGGACGCCGTCCGGCAGGCCCGGCACCCCGGGCGGCCGCACGCCGAGGCGTACCTGGACGCGTACTTCGAGCTGCGCCTGCCCCTGTCCGGCGACCGCGCGGGCGCCACCGACCCCGGGATGCTGTGCGGCTTCGGGCTGCGGGAGGGCCGGGCCGTGGCGTACGCCGCCCAGTGCGGCACCGCGACCCGCCCGGCGGGCTACCGTACGGCGGCCCGGGTCATCCGCCTCGCGGACCGGCTCGGCGTCCCCGTCCTCACCCTGGTCGACACCCCCGGCGCGGCCAACGACGCCGCCGCCGAACACGCGGGCGCGGGCGCCGCCATCGCGGACACCTTCGCGGCGGTGGCGGCGGCCGGGGTCCCCGTCACCACCCTCCTCATCGGCGAGGGCGGCTCGGGCGGGGCCCTCGCCCTGGCCGCGCCGGGGAACACGTGGGTCACCCCGGACAGCTACTTCTCGGTCATCGCCCCGGAGTTGGCGGCGGCGATCCTCAAGCGCCCCGCGCAGGAAGCCCCCGCGACGGCGGACCAGCTGCGCATCCGCCCCCAGGACCTGGTGGCGCTGGGCGTGGCCCGCGGCGTGGTGCACCGCAAGGGCTGAGCCGCCGCGGTCGCGTGCCAGCCGAACCCTTCACGACCGGCCGGACCGGGCGGAGGGGGCGGACCGGCCGGAGCGGGCGAACCGGGCCGGGCTGGTCCCCACGTGCCGCCCGAAGTGCCGCGTCAGGTGCGCCTGGTCGTGGAACCCGGCCGCCGTCGCCGCCTGCGCCGGCGGCATCCCCGCCAGCAGCAGCCGCCGCGCCACCGCCACCCGGCGCCCGACCAGGTACGCGTGCGGCGGCAGCCCGAACGCCTGCCGGAAGCTCCGGATCAGGTGGGTGGGATGGGCGTGTCCCAGTAGCGCGGAAGCCTCCTGGAGGGTGATCCCGCCGATGACCCGCGCATCGAGCAGCTCGCGCAGTCGGACGGCGGTCCCCGTGCTCGGAGCCCCGTACGAAAGGTCCCCCCGCCCCGGCCCGCGCCCGGCCGCCTCCAGTCGGCCGCGCAGCCGCTCCTGCACCAGGGCGAGTCGCGACTGCGCCTCCAGCACGTCCACCGCCCCGGCGGGCAGTTCCGGCGAGCCCAGCGCCCGGTGCAGCCGGTGGACGCCGTCGCGCAGCGCGGCGTCGGCCAGCAGCGGCGCGTCGACGGCGGCCCCGGTCAGCGCCTCGGGCAGCACGGAGGTGTCGAGGTAGAGCACCCGCTTGCGAAAGCCCGCCTCGGTGACGGTGCGCCCGTCGTGCACCACCCCGGGCGGCAGCAGCACCACCGTGTCGCAGACGCCCGTGCCGTGCCGCTCCCGGTCGAGGGCGAAGTCCACCCGGCCGCCGTCCAGGATCATCAGCGCCCAGGTGTCGTGCACGTGGGACGGGTACGCGTGCTCGGTGAAGCGGGCGTGGAAGACCTCGGCGATGCCCGGCACCGGTGGCTGCCAGGCGGAGACGGTGCTGGGCGGACGTATCGCGGCCATGTCAGGAACGTACAAGACCGCGGGACGGCCGGCCGGGAGCCTTGGCCCATGACCACACAGCAGGCAGTGAACATCGCGCGGAAGCTGTCCGAGTTCGACGAGCAGTGGGCCCCTCGACGCATCGCCCGCGTCAACGACTACGAGGTCAAGATCGCCAAGCTCCAGGGCGAGTTCGTCTGGCACACGCACGAGGACACCGACGAGCTCTTCCTCGTGATCAGCGGGACCCTCACCATCCAGCTCCGGGACGGGGACGTCGTGCTCGGTGCCGGGGAGATGTACGTGGTCCCGCGCGGGGTGGAGCACTGCCCGCGGGCCGGCGCGGAGGCGGCGATCCTGCTGTTCGAGCCGACCGGCACCGTCAACACCGGCGACGCGGGCGGCGACCGCACCCGGGAGCCGGTCGACGCCTGAGCCCGGTCGACGCCTGAGCCCGGGCGCGCGGGGCGGCGGGCTCGGGGCGGCGGGCTCAGGGCGGCGGGCTCAGGGCTGCCGGCTCAGGACCGCCGGCTCAGGGCTGCGGCGACCGCGCGTCGTACCGGGCGAAGGCCCGCCACCGCGCGGCCAGCAGCCCCAGCACCAGTACGCAGCCGAGCCCCCCGCCCGTGATCGCCACGGCCGGGGAGAAGAGGTCGGCGGTGGTCCCGGCGAGGAAGTCCCCGAGCCGGGGCCCGCCCGCGACGACCACGATGAAGACGCCCTGGAGCCGGCCGCGCATGTCGTCGGGGGTCGCGGCCTGCATCATCGTGGAGCGGAACACCATCGAGACGCTGTCGGCGCACCCGGCCAGGGCCAGGAAGAACAGCCCGAGCCAGAGGTTGCGGGTGAGCCCGAAGGCGGCGATGGCCAGCCCCCACGCGGCGACGGAGAGCAGGATCGCCAGCCCGTGCCGGCGGATCCGCCCCTGCCAGCCGGAGAGCAGCCCGCCCAGCAGCGCCCCGACGGCGGGCGCGGTGACCAGCAGGCCGACGGTCTTGGCGTCGCCGTCGTACCAGAGCACCGCGATGGCCGGGAACAGCGCCTTCGGCTGGGCCAGCACCATGGCGGCCAGGTCGGAGAAGAAGTTCATCCGGATGTTGGGGCGGGTCCCGAGGAAGCGCAGGCCGTCGATCACGGACGCCCGACCGGGCTTGCCGGGCTTGGCGGGCTCGCCTGCCTTCCCGGGCCCGCCGGGCGAGCCCTCCCCCCGCTCGGGCCGCATCGACGGCAGCCGCCACATCGCGTAGAGGGCGGCGCAGAAGGTCACCGCGTCGATCAGGTACGCCGCCTGGTAGCCCCACCAGCCGACGATGATGCCGCCGAGCGCCGGACCGGTCATCATCCCGAAGGTCATGGCCGCCGAGTTCAGCGCATTGGCGGCGGGCAGCTGCTCGGCCGGCAGCAGCCTCGGGATCATCGCTGACCGGGCCGGACCGTTGAGCGCCCCGCACGCCGACTGGAGCGCGACGACCCCGTACAGGAGCCAGACCCGGTGGTAGTCCAGCACCGCGGCGGCGGCCAGCGCGATCGACAGGGCGGCCAGGCCGAGGGAGCTGTAGAGCCCGAGCGTGCGGCGGTCCACGGTGTCGGCGATCGCACCGCCGTACAGGCCGAAGCTGACGAGCGGGACGAGGGAGAAGAGACCGACGAGTCCGACGGAGAAGCTGGACCCCGTGATGGCGTAGACCTGGAGCGAGATCGCGAGGGCGGTCATCGCCTGGCCGAGCCGGGAGATGGTGGAACCGACCCACAGCCGGCGGAAGTCCGGGGAGGACTTCAGCGGCGTGATGTCGGCGAATATTCGCCGCCGGGGGCGGGTGGGCGCGATCGTACGGGTCACAGCGGATGATAACCAGCGGCTCCTGGGGCCCCGGCGGAGCGGAGTCCGGTCCCGCGTTCACCCTCCGCGCCACAGCCGCCCCACGCGGACCGGCGGCCCCAGACCGGGTTCACTCTTGCCGCTAACCCGCCACTATCACCGGACATTTGACCGAATCGACGTGCGCTCCTCCCCCGGTGTTCAGCTCATGATGAAAAGACTCGTATGTCCAGGGAGGCGTAGTGATCGAACCTGGCACCAGCACCACGAGCACGAGTTCCGGCACGAGTCCGACGACCGGCACGGCCCCGCTCACCCTGGGGGTCGAGGAGGAGTTCCTCCTCGTCGACGCCCGCACCCTGCGGGTGGTCCCGGCCGCGCCGCTCGTCCTCGCCACGGCCGCCGGACTCCCCCACGAACTGCATCCCGAGGGCACCCGCTACCAAGTGGAGATCTCCACCCCGGTGGCCGACTCGGCGGTGACCCTGCGGCGGGAGCTCGCGGGCCTGCGGCGCACCCTCGCCCAGGCGGCCCGCGCCCACGGCTGCCGACTGCTGGCCGCGCCCTCGCCCGTCCTGGCCGTGGACGGGCCGCTGCACCTGACCGACGACGAGCCGCGCCAGCGCGAGCAGCACCGCCGCTTCGGTGCGCTCACCGACACCCTCGTCAGCTGCGGCCGGCACATCCACATCGGCACGCTCGACGTGGACACGGCGGTCGCGGTGTCGAACCGGGTCAGACCCTGGCTGCCCACGCTGATCGCGCTGGCGGCCAACTCCCCCTTCTGGAACGGCCGCGACACCGGCCACGCCAGCTGGCGGGCGATGGCCTGGTCGGGCTGGCCCTCCGCGGGACTGCCCCCGCACTTCACGTCCACGGCCCACTTCCGACGCTCGGTGGAGACCCTGCTCGGCTCCGGGGCGGCCCTGGACACCAAGATGGTCTACTGGGACCTGCGCCCGTCGGGGAACTGGCCGACGCTCGAGATCCGGGCGCCGGACATGTCCCCGTACATCGACACGGCCATCCTGCAGGCCGAACTGGCCCGCGCCCTGGTGGCCACGGTGCTGCGCGACATCGCGGAGCAGCGTCCCGAGCCGGCCCTGCGGGAGGACGTACTGCGCCTCGCACGGTGGCGTGCGGCCCACGACGGCCTGGAGGGCTTCGGTCTCGACCCGTACACGGGCGCGGAACTCCCGGCGGCGGACCTGGCGGAGGCCCTGCTGGACCTGCTGGCTCCGGAACTGGCCTCCACGGGCGACCTCGACCACGCGGCCAGAACCCTGACGGCCCTGCTCCGCGACGGCTCGGGCGCCCACCGCCAACGCACGGCCTTCGCCCGCCGCGGCGACCTGACGGACGTCCTGCGCCACTTGGCGGACGAAACGGAGAACTTCTAACGGCGCCGAGCGCCGGAGCAGTTCCAGGGAACGCCAAAGCCGCAGGCGAAAACGTTTCTTCGCCTGCGGCTCGCAGTGGGGCGGGTGGGACTCGAACCCACGGCCGACGGATTATGAGTCCTTTGGGAATCTTGACGGCCCTTGATCATCCCTGCCGATTCTCCACGTTTTCCCACGTCAACATCGGGGTCTACTTAAGGGCTCTACTAGTCCTTGCCGATCCGTTCCTGTCCTTGTGTCCTCACGCCGTCCTCAACGCGTCCGACAGGACACCGCTCAGCAAGCGGCCCGAGCGGAGAGTCTCAGGCAGCTCCGGCTCACGGAACCCATGCGCAGCGGATTCCCCTTCCAACGCACAGAGGCTCCGCCCCCCGGAGCGGGCGCGGAGCCTCTTGTACCCGCAGCGGCCGGGGCGTCTGCTGCGATTCTGATCCAACAGGGAGGGCATCCATGATCTCGGAACCCTCCCACAGCCCGGAAACAACCGCTGCTTGATGGAGCTAGAACCCGAGCAAGCTTTTCAGCTCGGCCGCGCGGGCCATAGCGGACTTCGCCCCGTACGCCACGATGGACACCAGCACCGCCACAGCACAGCCAAGAACCGCAACCGCCAGGTCCGAAAGACCGAGCAGGGATCCCGCGATGACCGCACCAGCAGTAGCCGTGACCACTACCGCCAAGCGGAGCCCTTCACGGTTCGGAGGGGCGACCACGCCCTCGAGTTGTTCTTGCGGCAGGAGCTGTCCGATCTTCCCCTCCGCATAGTTGTTCGCGACGGTCACCAAGAGGGTGGCCAGGTCCGTCAGGGCCGTGTCGCCCCTGGTGTCCACCTGCTCCTCGGCCTGCCGCAGCTTAGTAATCACCAAGGCCGCACTGGCCTTGACGGCGCGGCGCCGGTGGGAGAAGAGTCCCAAGCTGCCGTGGATGCGGTGAACACGCGAAATGGAACGGCTCACGTTCGCGCACACACCGTCGAGACGGCGCAGGTTCGCATGACGTTCGTCGGATGTCGATGACGCAACGGCTTCACATGACCTGATGGCCGACATGACCAGCAGTAGGAATCGGTACCTTGTCAGCGTGGGGTTGTAGTGCGCCGCCCAAATCAGAATGGGCAGAAGTACCGCCGCGGTGAGGAGTGCAGACGGCCTCATGCCCTCCGTCGGATGTCCTGCGTAGAGCGACTTGAGCCCTTGCACGCACAGGTCGGCCGCCCCCCACCCGATGAAGAAGGTCAGCACCTGGTACAGCAACCGGACTTCCCCAGCAATGCCCTTTCCTGCCGAGCGCAGAGCCTCGGCGGGCATACCCGCCAGATCAAAATGCCGCAGAGCATCAGACATGGCCGAGAAGTGACTTTCGGCGGTGCTCGCGTTCCATCTGGTCCACGCCCTACTCAACGGCGGGATGCGCAAGGCGACCCATCGCAGGACCCGATAGGCCGTGACGACGAGAACCACCGCCAGCACGGCGAAGACCACTAATGTCGACGCCCTGACTATGCGGTCCATGTCTACGTCCAACGCGTCCCCCTCTTGCTCGTGTCGTGCCGAGGCGGAGCGTACCGGGGCCGTCGCCAGAGGAGGTGTGCACGCCCGAAGTGCCGATCCATTGGCTCAGCCCCACCTTCTTCAGTCGGAGGCAACTCCAACCCGCTTTGCACCCCCCCTGCGACGGTCGCCAAGGAGGCACAGCGGTCACTGCACCCCCTCTATCAGCCGGCCGCTACCTCAGCGGGACTTGCGTCCCGGCGCTGCGCCCGCATTGTTGGCGACGGTGCTCTTCTCGCCAGGCACGCCGCGTCCGATCAGACGCGAAGGGGCACGCGGGCCCCGTGCGGTAGCCGACGTGGGACAGCTGATGTTCGGCCCGCAGTCTGTCCGCGAGGCTCTGCCTCGCCTGCCGCCCAGTGACCCTGCGGCAAGGAGGGGAACTCACGGCGGGCTGCGGCCCGGGCGGCGCGGTAGAACTGGCCATACGCTCGGCCTTATTCCGAGCGGCACAGGAAGTCTCCGTACAAGTCACTGGCAAGGCTGCGGAGCACGGCGCAGTGGACCATCGTCCAGGTGAAGCGGGCGCCGAGCCGCGTGGCGGCCTGCTCGGCGCCCTGCTGGCAGAGGTGCGGGCGGCGGGACGAAGGCGACGTCCTCGGTGTCAACCTCACGGCGGAACGCCTGGATGGTGTGCTTGAACTCGTCCAGCGTGATCAGCACCAGGATGCCCCGGGGCTTCTTCTCGAAGGCCTGAAGCACGCGCCGCTGCTGTCTGCAGAGACGCTGCCAGGCCCTCAACCAGAGCCTCCCGCCTCCGGTGGTTCTGCACGGCGGGGCGATTGCCATTGACGCTGAAGTGCGTGGTGCCCGCGACCGGCTCAGGTGCGGATGTCCCGCTGCTGCACGTCCTTGAGGACACCCGCCACGGCTGCGAAGTCGTTGTCCACGTGGAGCACAGTGTGGCCGTGGTGGACCGCGGTCGCGCACACCAGCAGGTCGATCGGCCCGGCGGCGCGGTGCTGGCCGCGCTGGGTGAGTTTGTACTGGGCAGTGTCCACCCAGCGCCACGCGTTCTTCGGCACCGCGGACAGTGGACACAGCGCGTCCAACTCCTCGGCCAGCTCATCCCTGTGGGACGGACTGGTGGCCGAGTACAGGAACTCGGTCCTCGTGGGCTCGCAGACACGGAACACCCCGGCGGCGATATGCCCCTCCCAAGGCTGCAGCGCCCCCGGAGTACGGAACAGATGCCACAGCGCAGAGGCGTCGAGCAGGTAGGAGATCACTCGAAGGCCGCCCGCCGCGCCTGCTTCACAGCGTCGTATGCGGCAGCGGCCTGCTCAAACTCGCCCTGCGCCCCACGGGCAGCCAGCTTCTCCGCGACCTCCAGCCGCCGCACCCGGTTCACGTAGTCCCTCAAGGCCGCGTTGACCGTCTCCTTCTTCGTCGTGACGCCCATCAACCTCATGGCCTCAGCCAGCGCCTCGTCATCGAGATCAATCTGGGTCACCGACACGGTAACCACCTCCCTAATGGCAATGTATGTGTCCACGATACATCGCCAACATTCGCTGTGGCGGGGAACGACGAATCGCCGCCGCCGATGATGAAGACGGAGGCATGGTTGATTCAGATGTGCGACAGGCCACCAGCGGCGCGTTCGAGATAGAGGTCAATGAGGAGGAGAGCAGCCCCGGCCCACCCGACCACAGGGTCCAACTCGGACACCTGGCGGCTAAGCCGCCCCGCTCACAGCGGGCCTGATCCTGCAGTTGTGGCTCGCCTCAACCGGACCGCAATTGAGGCCATTCCGACTGCTTCCGACATGACGGACATCGGCGTCCACAGCGCGCCCTGTCGATCATGAAAGACCGACCGGCGGGGCCGTCAAGGTCCCCGGAGCTTCCGGCCCTGCCAGCTAAGACGCTGGTCAGAACGTTTCTGCTCCATCAAGCGATGGTGGGGCGGGTGGGACTCGAACCCACGGCCGACGGATTATGAGTCCGCTGCTCTAACCGGCTGAGCTACCGCCCCTTCACGGCGTGGCGCGTACACGTGTGCGCGCCGTCTGCCGCAGCATAGCCGCTCATACGATCTCCTGCTCCGGATGCCTCGCATGATCGGCTTCGCCTGCTCAGAGAGACCGCGCCGAGTGCTGCCCGGTTCCATGAGCAGGGCAAAAAAGAAGAGGACCCACTGGGGGTCCTCTTCCTTTCTTGCTCCCCCGACTGGACTCGAACCAGTAACCTGCCGATTAACAGTCGGCTGCTCTGCCAATTGAGCTACAGGGGACCGCGCTCCCCCGACTGGACTCGAACCAGTAACCTGCCGATTAACAGTCGGCTGCTCTGCCAATTGAGCTACAGGGGATTGCTGCGGTGCACCGAACAGCCCACCTCCGGCCTGTGCCGGGGGGCGAGTGCCCGTTGCGAGTCATAGATTAGCGCAAGCAGGGGGGTGCTCCGCCAATCGGTATCGCCAGCAGGCCGGGCACCACACGACGAAAGGTGACAGGCATGCGGTACAAGGTCACGTTCGTGGTCGGACTGGCCCTCGGGTACGTCCTCGGGACCCGGGCCGGACGCGAGCGGTACGAGCAGATGAAGAAGTCCGCCCGGGAGCTCGCGCAGAACCCCGCGGTGCGCAACGCCGCCGAGACCGCGGGCCACAGCGGGCGGCAGTTCGCGGGCCGGGCCCTCTCCGCCGTGGGCGACAAGGTCGGCGACGCGGTGCCGGCCTCGCTGGCCGGGCGGGTACGCAGCCTGCGCGGTCGGGTCGGGGGCGGTGCGGGCGAGGACGAGTGGGGAACGAGCAACACCTGACGGGCACTGACCGGCCTGACGGGCGGTGACCGGCCTGGCGGGCGGTGACCGGCTTGGCGGGCGGTGACCGGCTTTGGCGTGCGCTGACCGGCACTGACCGGCACCGAAACCTCTGAGGCTCCTGCGCGCCCGGGGGGCCTCGGAGGTTTCCGGGGCCCCGAGGCGGCGGAAGTACGCCGGGCGTGCGGCAGAATCTTCCGCATGGGGATAGTCGCCGGGCTGGACAGTTCTTCCGCCTTCACTCGCATAGTCGTCTGTGACACCGAGACGGGCGCCGTGCTGCGCCAGGGGTACGCCCCCCATCCGCAGCCCACCGGCGAGGCCGTTCCCCACGAAACCGATCCGCAGGCGTGGCTGCTCTCGCTCGGCGAGGCCGCGAGCGGCGGGCTCCTCGAAGGGGTCCAGGCCATCGGCGTCTCCGCGCAGCAGCACGGCCTGCTCCCCATCGACGCGCAGGGCGGCCTCGTCCGCCCGGCCCTGGTCGGCAACGACAAGCGCGGGCAGGTCGCCGCCGCCGACCTCATCGAGCGGCTCGGCGGCCGGCAGGCCTGGGCCGAGGCCGTGGGCTCCGTCCCGCACTCCGCGCAGCCCGTCGCGAAGCTGGCCTGGCTGGCCCGCGCCGAGCCGGAGGCGGCCCGGCGGGCGGCCGTGCTGATGTCCCCGCACGATTGGCTGGTGTGGCAGCTGCTGGGCCGCCCGGCCCGGCGGACCACCGACCGGGGCGGGGCCTCCGGGACCGGGTACTGGTCGGCGGCCACCGGTTCGTGGCGCCCCGACCTGGTCGAGCTGGCACTCGGGCACCGGGCGCTGCTGCCCGAGGTGCTCGGCCCGGCCGACGCCGCCGGGACCACGCCCGAGGGGCTGTTGATCTCCGCGGGCACCGGCGAGACCATGGCCGCCGCCCTCGGGCTGGGGCTCGGCCCCGGCGACGCGGTGGTCTCGCTCGGGGCCTCCGGGTCGGTGATGGCCGTGCACCACGAGGCGCTGTCGGAGCCGGGCGGTCTGATCACCTCCCTCGCCGACGCCGCCGGCATGCACCTGCCGGTGGTGAACACCTCCAACGCGGTACGGGCCCTGCGCGGCACCGCCGAGCTGCTGGGCACCGATCTGGAGGGGCTGAGCGCGCTCGCGCTGAAGTCGACACCGGGCGCCCACGGACTCGTACTCCTGCCGTACCTGGAGGGTGAGCGGACGCCGAACCTGCCGCACACCGCCGGGACCCTGTCCGGGCTGCGGCGGGACTCGATGAAGCCGGAACACCTGGCCCGGGCCTCCTTCGAGGGCATGCTGTGCGGGCTGGTGGACGCCCTCGACGTGCTGCGCAGCCGCGGGGTGGAGATCCGGCGGGTGTTCCTGCTGGGCGCGGCGGCCGAGCTGCCCGCCGTACAGGCCTTCGCGCCGGGGCTGTTCGGTACGCAGGTCGTCGTACCGGCGCCGGCCGATTACGCGGCGCTGGGCGCGGCCCGCCAGGCGGCGTGGGCGCTCGGTGTGGCGCAGGGCACGCTGGCCCCGCACACCCCACCGGTGTGGCCGGCCCCGGCGGCGCAGGTCTTCGAGCCGGACGAGGAGTTCCCGGCGTGGCAGGCGGTGCGCCAGCAGTACATCGCGACGCGGGAGCAGATCCACCCGGGCGCGTTCCAGCAGGGGGCGTTCTAGCCGGGGCGCCGGTCCGGCCGGGGTGCCGGTCCAGCCCGGGCGCCGGTCCGGCCCGGGCGCCGGTGCCGGATACGTCCCGCGACTTGGGACCCCGCGCGGGACGCCTACTCCTTTTGACCGGGCTTTGCGAAAAGTGTTGGGGTTCGGGGGCCCTGTTGGCCGAAGATGGGTTGACCCCTCGATCTTGCCGACCGGAGCCTACGCGTGCTCATACGACTTCTGCGGACCCACCTGGGTCCGTACCGGAAACCGATCTCCGTGCTGGTCCTGCTGCAGCTGTTGCAGACCAGCGCGAGCCTCTACCTGCCCACGCTGAACGCGGACATCATTGACAACGGTGTCGTCAACGGCGACACGGGCTACATCCTGCGCTTCGGCGCCCTCATGCTCGGCGTCTCGCTCGTCCAGCTCATCTGCAACGCCGGCGCCGTCTACTTCGGCGCCCGTACCGCCGCTGCCCTCGGCCGGGACGTCCGGGCCGCCGTCTTCGACCGCGTGCAGAGCTTCTCGGCGCGCGAACTCGGCCACTTCGGCGCTCCGTCGCTGATCACCCGCACGACGAACGACGTGCAGCAGGTCCAGATGCTCGTGCTGATGACCTTCACCCTGATGGTCTCGGCGCCGATCATGTGCGTCGGCGGCATCTTCATGGCGCTCTCGCTCGACGTGAAGCTGTCGAGCGTCCTCCTCGCCGTGGTGCCCGTCCTCGGTGTGTCCGTCGGCGCGATCGTCTTCCGTACGCGGCCCCTCTTCCGGCAGATGCAGGTCCGCCTGGACACCGTGAACCGGGTGCTGCGCGAGCAGATCACCGGCAACCGCGTGATCCGCGCCTTCATCCGCGACGGATACGAGAAGGACCGGTTCCGCGACGCGAACGCCGACCTCACCGGTGTCTCGCTGGCGGCCGGCAAGCTCCTCGCGCTGATGTTCCCCACCGTCATCGTGGTCGTGAACATCTCCAGCGTCGCCGTCATCTGGTTCGGCGCGATGCGCGTCGACAGCGGCGGCATGGAGATCGGCCAGCTGACGGCCTTCCTCGCCTATCTGCTCCAGATCGTCATGTCCGTGATGATGGCCACCTTCATGTTCATGATGGTGCCGCGCGCCGAGGTCTGCGCCGAGCGGATCCAGGAGGTCCTGGACACCGAGTCGAGCGTCGTCCCGCCGACCGATCCGGTGTACGAGCTCTCCCGGCGCGGACAGCTGGAACTGCGCGGCGCCGACTTCCGCTACCCGGGCGCCGAGGCCCCGGTGCTGCGCGGGGTGGACCTGGTGGCCCGCGCCGGCGAGACCACCGCGGTGATCGGCTCCACCGGCAGCGGCAAGTCCACGCTGCTGGGCCTGGTCCCCCGGCTCTTCGACGCGACCGGCGGCGAGGTGCTCGTCGACGGGGTGGACGTGCGCCGCCTCGATCCGGAGCTGCTCGCCAGGACGGTCGGCATGGTTCCGCAGAAGCCGTACCTCTTCTCCGGAACCGTCGCTTCCAACCTGCGCTACGGCCGCCCGGAGGCCACCGACGAAGAGCTGTGGCGCGCGCTGGAGGTGGCGCAGGCCAAGGACTTCGTCTCCGAGCTGGAAGGCGGGCTCGACGCGCCCGTCTCGCAGGGCGGAACCAATGTCTCCGGCGGCCAGCGCCAGCGGCTGGCCATCGCCCGCACGCTCGTGCAGCGCCCGGAAATATACCTCTTCGACGACTCCTTCTCGGCCCTGGACTACGCGACGGACGCGGCGCTGCGCGCGGCGCTCGCCCGCGAGACCGAGGACGCGACCGTGGTCATCGTGGCGCAGCGGGTGTCGACCATCCGCGACGCCGACCGGATCATCGTCCTCGACGAGGGCCAGGTCGTGGGCGAGGGACGCCACCACGAGCTGATGTCCGGCAATGAGACCTACCGGGAGATCGTGCTCTCCCAGCTGACGGAGGCGGAGGCCGCATGAGCGGGCCCGGAGGACGGATGATGATGGGGCCGGCCCAGCGGTCCATGGACTTCAAGGGTTCGGGGAAGCGGCTGCTGGGCCAGCTCGCCGAGGACCGGATCAAGATCTGGGGCATGGTCGCCGCCGTCTTCGGCAGCGTCGCCTTCACGGTGATGGGGCCGAAGATCCTCGGCAAGGCCACCGACCTCGTCTTCGCGGGGATCGTGGGCCGCCAGATGCCGGCCGGGACCACCAAGGAGCAGGCGCTCCAGGGGCTGCGCGACCGGGGTCAGGGCGGGATGGCGGACATGCTGTCCGGCACCGACTTCACCCCCGGCAAGGGCATCGACTTCGGCGCCGTCGGGGTCGTGGCGATCTGGGCGCTCGTCGTGTTCACCCTGGCGGGCCTGCTGATGCTGGTGGCCACCCGGCTGTCGAACCACGTCATGAACGGCACCGTGTACCGGATGCGCGAGGAGCTGCAGGCGAAGCTGTCGCGGCTGCCGCTGTCGTACTTCGACCAGCAAAAGCGCGGCGAGGTGCTCAGCCGGGCCACGAACGACATCGACAACATCGGGCAGACGCTCCAGCAGACGATGGGGCAGCTGCTCAACTCGCTGCTGACGATCGTCGGCGTGCTGGCGATGATGTTCTGGATCTCGCCGCTGCTGGCGCTGGTCGCGCTGGTGTCCGTACCGGTCTCGATCTTCGTCGCGGCGAAGATCGGCAAGAAGTCGCAGCCGCAGTTCGTGGCGCAGTGGAAGTCCACGGGCGCGCTCAACGCGCACGTGGAGGAGATGTACTCGGGCCACACGCTGGTCAAGGTCTTCGGGCGCCAGAAGGAGTCCGCGGCCGTCTTCGCCGAGCAGAACGAGGCGCTGTTCCGGGCTTCCTTCAAGGCGCAGCTGGTCAGCGGCGTCATGCAGCCGGTGATGTTGTTCATCTCGAACATCAACTACGTGCTGATCGCGGTCGTCGGCGGGCTGCGGGTCGCCTCGGGCACCCTGTCGATCGGTGACGTGCAGGCCTTCATCCAGTACTCGCGCCAGTTCTCGATGCCGCTGACCCAGGTCGCCTCGATGGCGAACCTGGTGCAGTCCGGCGTCGCCTCGGCGGAGCGGGTCTACGAGCTGCTCGACGCGGAGGAGCAGGAGCCGGACGCGGAGGTTCCGGAGCGTCCGCAGACCCTGCGCGGCCAGGTCACCCTCGACAAGGTGGCCTTCCGCTACGAGCCCGACAAGCCGCTCATCGAGAACCTCTCGCTGAGCGTGGAGCCGGGTCAGACGGTCGCCATCGTCGGCCCGACGGGCGCCGGCAAGACCACGCTCGTCAACCTGCTGATGCGGTTCTACGAGGTCACGGGCGGCGAGATCGCCCTGGACGGGGTGGACATCGCGAAGATGACCCGCGAGGAGCTGCGCGGCGGCATCGGCATGGTGCTCCAGGACACCTGGCTGTTCGGCGGCACCATCGCGGAGAACATCGCCTACGGTGCCTCGCGCGAGGTCACGCGCGCCGAGATCGAGGAGGCGGCGCGGGCCGCGCACGCGGACCGCTTCATCCGCACCCTGCCGGACGGCTACGACACCGTGCTGGACGACGAGGGCGCGGGCGTCAGCGCCGGCGAGAAGCAGCTGATCACCATCGCCCGGGCTTTCCTGTCGGACCCGGTGATCCTGGTGCTCGACGAGGCGACGAGCTCGGTGGACACCCGTACCGAGGTGCTGATCCAGAAGGCGATGGCGCGCCTCGCGCACGGCCGTACGTCCTTCGTGATCGCGCACCGGCTGTCCACCATCCGCGACGCGGACCTGATCCTGGTGATGGAGAACGGTTCGATCGTGGAGCAGGGCACCCACGAGGGGCTGCTGGACTCGGACGGCGCGTACGCGCGGCTGTACGCGGCGCAGTTCGCGCAGGCGGTCGCCGAGGTCGACTGACGGTCGCGTCGCGGCGCAAAGCGTTGCACGGCGCAGGGGGTGCCCTCATCCGGGGGCACCCCCTCCCGTCTTCCCGTGCCGTCTCGTCCGTCTCAGTCGAGGTATCCCCGCAGCTGGTCGGCGAAGGCGTGGTCGCGCAGCTTG
Source organism: Streptomyces sp. NPDC060031 (assembly GCF_042736805.1). Classification (NCBI taxonomy): domain Bacteria; kingdom Bacillati; phylum Actinomycetota; class Actinomycetes; order Kitasatosporales; family Streptomycetaceae; genus Streptomyces; species Streptomyces sp. NPDC060031. The sequence goes on along the minus strand of NZ_JBHWVM010000061.1, from coordinate 14,913 downwards.
TTGAGGGTCTTGGACTCGATCTGCCGGATCCGCTCGCGGGTCACGCCGAAGATCCGCCCGATCTCCTCCAGGGTGCGCGGCCGCCCGTCGGCGAGCCCGTACCGCAGCTGCACGACCTTGCGCTCACGCTCGCCGAGGGTGGACAGCACGGCTTCCAGGTGCTCGCGCAGGAGGAAGAACGCGGCCGACTCCACGGGTGAGGCGGCGTCCCCGTCCTCGATCAGGTCCCCGAGCGCGACGTCGTCCTCCTCGCCCACCGGCGCGTGGAGGGAGACGGGCTCCTGGGCGAGGCGCAGCACTTCGAGGACCCGCTCGGGGGTCAGCTCCAGGTGGACCGCGACCTCTTCGGCGGTGGGCTCGTATCCGCGCTCCTGCAGCATGCGGCGCTGGACGCGTATGACGCGGTTGATCAGCTCCACGACGTGGACCGGCACGCGGATGGTCCGGGCCTGGTCGGCGAGGGCCCGGGACATCGCCTGGCGGATCCACCAGGTGGCGTAGGTGGAGAACTTGTACCCGCGGGCGTAGTCGAACTTCTCAACGGCCCGGATGAGGCCGAGGTTCCCCTCCTGGACGAGGTCCAGCATGGTGAGGCCGCGGCCGACGTAGCGCTTCGCGACGGAGACGACGAGCCGCAGGTTCGACTCGATGAGGCGGCGCTTGGCCATCCGCCCCATGACGACGAGCTTGTCCAGGTCGAGCGTGAGCTGGAGGTCGAGGGCGGCCCCGCTGCCGAGCTTCTCCTCGGCGAACAGGCCGGCTTCCACGCGCCGCGCGAGCTCGACCTCCTCGACGGCGGTGAGCAGCGGGATCCTGCCTATCTCGCGCAGGTACTGCCGGAACAGGTCGGCGGAGGGTCCCGCTCCGCCCGCGCCGTCAGTGCCGCGTTTTCGCTGCGGCGGCACCTGCTGCTCGCTCAACTCCTGGACCTCGGGCTCCTCGTCCACGGCATCGGCCTCTGCCTCGGGCTCTTCGGCCAGGGCGGCGTCGGCGGGCGGGCTCGCGTTGACTGTCAGGATCTGGGTCTGCACGGGGGCGACCTCCAGGGCTCCGAGGACGGGGGCACCGCACCTCAGTGTGGGGTACGACACATCGCTGCCACGAGGGGCGTGCGAGCACTTTCTGAGCCCGCTGTGACCGGATGGTTACCCCCGGGCGGGAATCCCGATGCGGATCGGACGCACGTCCGAGAAGATCGATTCCATGGCTGCGCACGAAACCCGCGTGACGGTGCACTGCCCCCGCGCGGCGGAGCTGGCACGACTCGAAGCGCGGGCCGGGGAAAGGGAGTTGAAGGTGACGCACATCGTGCCGGCCCGGGGCCGGATGGTGTCGCAGCCGATGCTGACGCTGCCGGACCGCACGGGGCACGAGACGCTGGTGCCCCGGCTGCGGGCGGCCGGCTTCGACCCGGTCCGGGTCAAGGCGGAGACCGTCCCCTGGACCACGGACCGCCCGGGGCCGGGGCCGGGGGCCGCCACGAACGCTTCGTGACCCAGCGCTGCCGCGGTACTGCCCCGCAGGCGACGGCCGCGTGCGACGCGCTGGCCGCGTACAGCACGAACTCCCGCTCCTCCGAGCGGATTTCGTACCCGGCCCCCGCCAGCGCCGCCCCGAAGAAGCGACGCCCGTCAGGGCCAGCCCCAGGGCCGTACGCGGCGGGGCGGAGTCCCTGGTGCTGCGCCGCGGCATGCTGATGGCGAGCTGGTACGGGGCGGCCGCGCGCGAGCCGCACGACCTGGACACCTTCGCCTCGCTCACGATGGTGGACCGGGTGAACTCCGTCAGGGAGTACCCGTCGGCCGGCACCGACGGCGCCTGCACGAGACGCCTGCTGGCGGCCCTGGGGCCCACCTTCGAGGCGGCTTAGGCCCGCTCGACGCGGACCGCGCAGGTTTTGAATTCCGGCATGCGGGAGACCGGGTCCAGGGCCGGGTTGGTGAGGGTGTTGGCGCGGCCCTCGCCCGGCCAGTGGAACGGCATGAAGACCGTGTCCGCGCGGATGGCGTCGGTGACGCGGGCCGGGGCCACCGCGCGGCCGCGGCGGGAGGTGACCGCGAGCGGGGTGCCGTCGACCGCGCCGATACGGGCCGCGAGGCGCGGGTGGAGTTCCACGAAGGGGCCCGGCGCCGCCTCGTTCAGTTCGGCCACGCGGCGGGTCTGCGCGCCCGACTGGTACTGGGCGACGACCCGGCCGGTGGTCAGCAGGAGCGGGTACTGCGCGTCGGGGACCTCGGCGGCGTCGCGGTGGCAGGCGGCGGTGAAGCGGGCCCGGCCGTCGTCCGTGGCGAAGGCGTCCAGGAAGAGCCGCTCCGTGCCGGGGGAGCCTTCGGGGCAGGGCCAGAAGACGCCCTGCTCCGCCTCGATGCGGGCGTAGGAGATGCCGGAGTAGTCCGCCGGGCCGCCGGCCGAGGCGCGCCGCAGTTCCTCGAAGACCTCCTCGGGGGCGGTGGGGAAGCCCTTCTCCACGCCCAGCCGGGCCGCCAGGCCGTGCAGGACCTCCAGGTCGCTGCGCACGCCCGGCGGCGGGGACAGGGCCCGGCGGCGCAGCAGGACGCGTCCCTCCAGGTTGGTGGTGGTGCCGGTCTCCTCCGCCCACTGGGTGACGGGCAGGACCACGTCGGCGAGGGCGGCGGTCTCGGAGAGGACCACGTCGGCCACCGCGAGGAAGTCCAGGGAGCGGATGCGCTCCTCGACGTGCCCGGCGTGCGGGGCGGAGACCACCGGGTTGGAGCCCATCAGGAGCAGGGCCTTGACGTCCGTGCCGAGCGCGTCGAGGAGTTCGTACGCGCTGCGGCCCGGGCCGGGGAGGGTGTCGGGGTCGACGCCCCAGACGCCGGCGACGTGCGCCCGCGCCGCCGGGTCGGTGAGCTTGCGGTAGCCGGGGAGCTGGTCGGCCTTCTGGCCGTGTTCGCGGCCGCCCTGGCCGTTGCCCTGGCCCGTGAGGCACCCGTATCCGGAGAGCGGGCGGCCGGCGCGGCCGGTGGCGAGGCAGAGGTTGATCCAGGCGCCGACGGTATCGGTGCCCTTGGACTGCTGCTCGGGGCCCCGGGCGGTGAGGACCATCGCGGCGGAGGGCTCGCAGAACATCGCGACGGCTTCGCGGAGCCTGGGCACGGGTACGCCGGTGATCCGCTCCACCAGCTCCGGCCAGTGCGACATCGCGGCCGCCCGGGCCTCCTCCCAGCCGGTGGTGCGCGCGGCGATGAACTCCTCGTCGGTGCGCCCCTGCGCCACCACCAGGTGCAGCAGGCCCAGGGCGAGCGCGAGGTCCGTGCCGGGGCGGGGGGCGAGGTGCAGGTCGGCCTGCTCGGCGGTCCGCGTGCGGCGCGGGTCCACCACGATCAGCGTGCCGCCGTTCTCGCGCAGCTCCCGGAAGTAGCGCAGGGCCGGGGGCATGGTCTCGGCGGGGTTGGATCCGACGAGGATCACGCAGCCGGTCCGGGGGATGTCCTCCAGCGGGAAGGGCAGGCCCCGGTCGAGCCCGAAGGCCCGCTGGTGCGCGGCGGCCGCCGAGGACATGCAGAAGCGGCCGTTGTAGTCGATCTGCGAGGTCCGCAGGGCGACCCGGGCGAACTTGCCGAGGGCGTAGGCCTTCTCGTTCGTCAGGCCGCCGCCGCCGAAGACGCCGACCGCGTCCGGTCCGTACGCGCGCTGCGTGCGGGCGAGTCCCCCGGCGACGGCGTCGAGCGCGTCCTGCCAGGTGGCCGGCGCGAGCTGCCCCGCGCGGTTGCGGACGAGCGGTTCGGTCAGCCGTACCCGGGAGGACAGCACGGCGGGGGCGGTGCGGCCCTTCCCGCACAGTGCGCCCTGGTTCACGGGGAAGTCCCGCTCCTCCACCGTGACGCTCCGGCCGCCCGGCTCGGGGCGCAGGTTCATGCCGCACTGCAACGCGCAGTACGGGCAGTGCGTGGCGGTGGCGGCGGCTGCTTCCGGGGTGTGCATACGGCCCAGCGTGCGACGGCGGTGTTACGGGCGGCCGCCGCCCCGCGTTACGGCCGGGGGTGTTCGGCCTCAGCGCCGCCCGGCGGTCCCGGTGAGGGCGCGGGGCCGCGCTGGGGCCGGACGCCCGCGCCGGGCGCTACCGGCCGGCTCCATACCCCTGATGCGCGTACGTACGGACGTACGGACGGACGGACGTACGGACGGACGGACCCGGCATCCGGATACGGCTCTGCGAAACAGCCGGGCGGCGCGTCAGTCTGCCGGAGCGGCCAGGGCCCGCGACACCCCTTCCTCCTTCGGCCCCAGGAAGCGCGGCTGCGGCTGGAAGACCGCGTCCAGCGCCGCCTTGCCCGCCGCGAAGACCTCGCGGGCGCCGCCGTAGTACCAGGTCGCGTCGTGCACGTCGGCCACCCCGACCCCGTACGAGTCCAGGCCCGCGGCCTGGCACAGGGCGACGGCCCGGCGGATGTGGAAGCCCTGGCTGATCAGCACCGCCCGCCGCACCCCGAAGATCTCCCGGGCGCGGACGCAGGAGTCCCACGTGTCGAAGCCCGCGAAGTCGCTGACGATCCGCCCGTCCGGCACCCCGTGCCCCGTCAGGTACGTGCGCATCGCGTCGGGCTCGTCGTACTCGCTGCGGCTGTTGTCCCCGGTGACCAGCACCACCTTGACCTTGCCGGCGCGGTACAGCTCGGCGGCGGCGTCGAGCCGGTCGGCCAGGTAGGGCGTGGGCCGGCCGTTCCACAGGCCCGCGCCGAAGACCACGGCCACCTCGGCGGCGGGCGCGTCGGCGGTGGTGCGCAGCCTCGGGGCGGCCGCCGCGTGCGTCCAGGCCGAGGGGAGCAGCGTCAGCATGCAGGCCGCCATGACGGCCTGCACCGTGCGCCGCCGCGCCCGTACGGTGCGCGGCAGCAGCGCCCCGGCTCCGCGCGCGATGCCGTTCAGCGGCGGTCTCGGGCGCGCGAGCGGTCTCAGGCGCGTTCTGCGCATGACGGTTCCCCCCTGGTAGTACCGGTCGTACCTGCTCAGGACGCCGGCCGCGGGCACGCGGTTTCAGCCGCCGCACACGGTGCGCCCCGGACCGGTGAGGAGGCGGAAAACACCCGTCACCCCCGCGCAACGCCCACGCAACCTCCGCACCGCAGGATCGGTTCATGACGGAGCCGGTGCACCCTCGCGAGTCCCTGCCCCTCCCGCTTCCCCCCGCCACCACCGCGGAGCTGCTGTCGCGGATCACCACCCAACTCGGCACGCAGCTCAGCGGTCTGCGCCCGCCCCGGTCACGGCCCCGAGAGCACGGAGTCCCCGTATGCAGCCCACCCTCGTCGCCGTGGCCCACGGCAGCCGCGACCCCCGCGCCCCGCACACCGTCCTCGCGCTCCTGGAGCGGGTCCGCGAGCTCCGTCCCCGTCTCGACGTCCGGCTCGGGCACATCGAGTTGAACCGGCCGCTGCTCGGCGACACCCTGCGGGATGCCACCGGGTCGGCCGTCCTGGTGCCGCTGCTCCTCGGGCGCGGCACGCACGTCAAGCGGGACCTGCCGGCCGCCGCCGCCCGCGCGGGGCACCTGCGCACCCGGATCGCCGCCCCGCTCGGGCCGCATCCGCTGCTCGTCGAGGCCCTGTTCGAGCGGCTCCTGGAGGCCGGCTGGACCCCGGGCACGGCGGTCGTACTGGCCGGTGCCGGGTCGCGTGACCCCGACTCCGCCGCCGACAGCCGGCGCACCGCCGCGCTGCTCGGCGAACGCCTCGGCGGGGTGCCCGTCGTGCCGGCCCACGCCTCCGCCGCGCCCTCCGTGCCCGAAGCCGTGCGCGCGCTCGCCGCCCGGGGCCGCCACCGGGTCGCGGTCGCCTCGTACTTCATCGCGCCCGGCCGCTTCGCCGCCCAGTGCGCGGCCGCCGCGCCCGGTCCGGCCGCCGCTCCGCTCGGCGCCCACCCGGCGCTGGCCCGGCTGGTCGTACAGCGCTACGAGGAGGCGCTGGCGCACCCGGGCCACCCGCTGGAACTGGCCACCGCCTCGCTCGCGTGACGACCGCGTTGGTTCGGATTGCTCGGATTGTCGGTGTCTGCGGTTAACGTCTGAGCATGGAAGGCACAGCGCACGCCCCCGCATCCGGCCCCGCATCCGATCCCGCACCGGCGGCCTACGCCCCGGCCGACACCGAGCGCTGGGCCGCCGAGCCCGACAAGCGCCCCGGGCGCACCGCCTTCCAGCGCGACCGCGCCCGCGTGCTGCATTCCGCCTCGCTGCGCCGCCTCGCCGGGAAGACCCAGGTCGTCACCCCCGGCACGCGCTCGTACGACTGGGACGCGAGTCCCCGTACGCGGCTCACCCACTCCCTCGAATGCGCGCAGGTCGGCCGCGAGCTCGGCGCGGCGCTGGGCTGCGACCCCGACCTGGTCGAGGCGGCCTGCCTGTCGCACGACATGGGCCACCCGCCGTTCGGGCACAACGGCGAGGAGGCGCTCAACGAGTTCGCCAAGGACTGCGGCGGCTTCGAGGGCAACGCCCAGTCGCTGCGGCTGCTGACCCGGCTGGAGCCCAAGCGGTTCGTCGCCGATCCCGCGAGCGGCGAGCTGGTCAGCGTCGGCCTCAACCTCACCCGGGCCTGCCTGGACGCCGCCACCAAGTACCCCTGGGCCCGCGGGGACCACCCCACCGACCCCGGTTCGGTGAAGTTCGGGGCGTACGACGACGACCTGCCGGTCTTCGAGTGGCTGCGCCGCGGCGCGCCGGCGGACCGCAAGTGCTTCGAGGCCCAGGTGATGGACTGGGCCGACGACGTCGCGTACTCCGTCCACGACTTCGAGGACGGCCTGCACGCCGGCCACCTCGACCCCAACCTGCTCTTCGCCGAGCCCGAGCGCACCGCCATCTGGCGGGTCGCGATCGGTCGCTACGTGCCGGCCGACACCGAGCCGGAGGAGCTGCGGGAGGCGCTGGACCGCTTGATGGAGCAGGAGTGGTGGCCGCACGGCTACGACGGCTCGGCCGTGGCCCAGGCCCGGCTGAAGGACGCCACCAGCCAGCTGATCGGCCGCTTCTGCCTGGCCGCCGAGGGCGCCACGCGCGAGGCGTACGGCTCCGGCCGCCTCACCCGGTACGCGGCCGAGCTGGTGGTCCCGCGCGAGGCGCGCAACGAGTGCGCGGTGCTCAAGGCGGTCGCCGACCTGTACGTCATGCAGCGCGACGAGCAGGAGCGGATCCGCGCCGACCAGCGCATCGTCCTGGCCGAACTGGCGGAGGCGCTCAGTGCCCGCGCGCCGGAGGGTCTGGACCCGCAGTTCCGGGCGATCTTCGATGCCGCGCCGGACGACAAGGCCCGCAAACGCGCGGTCATCGACCAGATCGCGGCCCTCACGGACGCCTCCGCGCGCTCCCTGCACGCGCGCCTCACCCTGCGCACGCGACGCGCCGAAGGGTGAGCTGATCGGGCCACTCCCCCTTCACGCGGCAGGCTCAGTGCGGGACGCTCGCATGTGGTCGCATGTGGCGGAGAGGTTATGAGGAGGCATCAGGTGGTCGACGCACACCGGACGTTCGTCATCGTCGGCGCAGGGCTCGCCGGGGCAAAGGCGGCCGAAACGCTGAGGTCGGAGGGGTTCACCGGGCGGGTGATCCTGATCGGTGACGAGCGCGACCATCCCTACGAGCGGCCCCCGCTGTCCAAGGGGTACCTGACGGGGAAGGAGGAGCGCGACAGCGTCTTCGTGCACGAGGCGTCCTGGTACGCGCGCTCCGACATCGAGCTGCACCTGGGCCAGCCGGCGGTGCAGCTGGACCGGGACGCCAAGAAGGTGGTCCTCGGCGACGGGACGGCGCTGCACTACGACAAGCTGCTGCTGGCCACGGGCGCCGAGCCGCGGCGGCTCGACATCCCCGGCACGGAGCTGGTCGGGGTGCACCACCTGCGCCGGCTCGCGCACGCCGAGCGGCTGCGCAAGGCGCTGGCGGGCCTGGGCCGGGACAACGGCCACCTGCTGATCGCGGGCGCCGGGTGGATCGGCCTGGAAGTGGCCGCGGCGGCCCGCGGGTACGGGGCCGAGGTCACCGTGATCGAACCGGAGGCCACCCCGCTGCACGCGGTGCTGGGTCCGGAGGTCGGCCGGCTCTTCGGGGACCTGCACACCGACCACGGGGTGCGCTTCCACTTCGGGTCCCGGCTGACCGAGATCGTCGGGCACGACGGCATGGTGCTGGCGGCCCGTACGGACGACGGCGAGGAGCACCCGGCGCACGCGGTCCTCGCGGCGATCGGGGCCGCGCCGCGGACCGCGCTCGCCGAGACCTCCGGGCTCGCCCTGGTGGACCGGGAGCACGGCGGCGGCATCGCCGTCGACGCCTCGCTGCGCACCTCCGACCCGGACGTCTTCGCCGTCGGCGACGTGGCCGCCGCCCACCACCCGGTGCTGGGGGCGCGGCTGCGGGTCGAGCACTGGGCCAACGCGCTCAACGGCGGTCCGGCCGCGGCGCGGGCGATGCTGGGGCAGGAGGTCAGCTACGACCGGGTGCCGTACTTCTTCTCCGACCAGTACGACGTGGGCCTGGAGTACTCGGGGTACGCCCCGCCGGGCGGCTACGACCAGGTGCTGATCCGCGGCGACGTGGGCAAGCGGGAGTTCATCGCCTTCTGGCTGTCGGACGGGCGGGTACTGGCCGGGATGAACGTGAATGTGTGGGATGTCACCGACCACATCCAGTCCCTGATCAGGTCAAAGGCGTCGGTGGACCGCGAGAAGCTGGCGGACCCGTCGGTTCCGCTTTCCGCACTGGTACCGGCGGAGGGGGCCTGACGGGTTTGTCGGTGTCCGGCCGTAGACTTCACGCGTGGCAGGACGGATCAACGACGACGACGTGAAGGCGGTACGGGACGCGGTCCCGATCGACGCCGTGATCTCCGACTACCTCCAGCTGCGCAATGCGGGCGGCGGCAACCTCAAGGGCCTGTGCCCCTTCCACGACGAGAAGTCCCCGTCCTTCCAGGTCAGCCCCAGCAAGGGTCTCTACCACTGCTTCGGCTGCCAGGCGGGCGGGGACACCCTCGACTTCATCATGAAGATCGACCACCTCTCCTTCTCGGAGGCGGTGGAGCGCCTGGCCGGCCAGGCCGGCATCACCCTGCGGTACGAAGAGGGCGGCTACACCGCCGGCACCAGCGGCCGCGGCGAGCGCATCCGGCTGGTCGAGGCGCACAAGGCCGCCGCCCAGTTCTACGTCGAACAGCTCGACGGCGCCGAGGCCGAGATCGGCCGCAAGTTCCTGGCCGAGCGCGGCTTCGACCAGGCCGCGGCCGCCCACTTCAGCGTCGGCTACAGCCCGGCCGGCTGGGACCACCTGACCCGCTTCCTGCGCGGCAAGGGCTTCAGCGACAAGGAACTGATCACCTCCGGGCTCGCCCAGGACAGCCGCAGCGGCAAGCCGATCGACCGCTTCCGGGGCCGCTTGATGTGGCCGATCCGCGACATCAGCGGCGAGGTGGTCGGCTTCGGCGCGCGCAAGTTGCGCGACGACGACAACGGCCCCAAGTACCTGAACACGCCCGAGACGGCGATCTACAAGAAGTCCCAGGTGCTGTACGGCATCGACCTGGCGAAGAAGGAGATCGCGAAGACCTCCCGGGCGGTCGTGGTCGAGGGCTACACCGACGTGATGGCCTGCCACATGGCCGGGGTCACCACCGCGATCGCCACCTGCGGCACCGCCTTCGGCGGCGACCACATCAAGATCCTGCGCCGACTGCTGATGGACAACGCCACCGCCGAGGTGATCTTCACCTTCGACGGCGACGCGGCCGGGCAGAAGGCGGCGCTGCGCGCCTTCGAGGACGACCAGAAGTTCGCCGCCGAGACCTCGATCGCCATCACCCCGGGCGGCATGGACCCCTGCGACCTGCGCCTCGCCCAGGGCGACGCGGCCGTGTCGGGGCTGGTGGAGTGCCGCACCCCGCTGTTCGAGTTCGCGCTGCGGCACATCGTGGCCCGGCACAACCTGGAGAACCCGGCGGGGCGGGCGGCCGCGCTCGACGAGGCGGCGCCGGTCGTCGCCAACATCAAGAACATCGCCATCCAGCACGAATCGGCCGTGCAGCTGGCGGGGATGCTCGGCATCCGCGACGAGCAGTTCGTCGTCAAGCGGGTGGCACAGCTGGCCCGCTGGGCCCGCGATCGCGGCGGCCAGCCGCAGCAGCAGGGCAGGGGCGGTGGCGGCCGTTCCTACGAGGCCGCCCCCGCGCCCGCCGACCGGCCGGCCGGCGGCCCCGCCCTGAACCTGCGCAGCCCCGCCCACCGCACCGAGCGCGAACTGCTCAAGCTCGCGCTCCAGCGTCCCGCCCTGGTCTCCCCGGCCTTCGACGCGTACGGGACGGACGAGTTCACCGCCCCGCCGTACGCCGCCGTGCGCCAGGCCATCCAGGACGCGGGCGGCGCCTCGCTCGGCACCGAGGACTACCTGGCCCGCGTCCGCGAGGCCGCCCCGAACGACACCGTCCGCGCGCTCGTCACGGAGCTGGCGGTCGAGGCCATCCACGCGAAGACGGTGGACGAGATCTACGCGGGGGTCCAGCTGGTCCAGGTGCGCCTGCGCGCCGTCGACCGCCGGGTCCACGAGATCCAGGGCACCATGTCCCGGCTGGGCCCGCAGGCCCCGCCGGAGCAGCTGGCCGCCGTCCAGGAGGAGTTGTGGGTCCTCCAGCAGTACGGGCAGCGCCTGCGCAACCGCGGGGCCGAGGGCCTGTAGGACCCCGGCGGGGCCCCGGGTTCAGCGTCTGAACCAGTCGCCGCCCGGTATCTCGGTGCCGGACTCCCGCAGGTCGCGGGCGAGCAGCGGGGACGCCAGGTAGACCCAGGCGAGTACCCGCGTGCCGTCGGGCCGCAGCGCCTCGCGGGCGATCCGGTCGTAGACGTTGCCAGGGCGGCCCGGGCCCCCGTACTCCTCCAGCAGGTCGAGTTCGGCCAGCAGCCGCCCGTACGCGCCCGGCGCGGCGGTGATCAGCTCCCCGACCACGGTCGAGCCGGGGCGGTCCGTCGCGTACGGGTATCCGGGTCCCGCGTAGAGCGCCGCGTCCGGGAGGCGGGCGGGCTCCTGCGAGACGGTGCGGCCGCGCAGGAAGAGGGCGTGGTTGACCTCGCCCGGGCGCAGCGTCCCGTAGACGAAGAACGGCAGCGGCGCGGTCGGAGCGTGCGGATCGTCCGGCCGAACGACCGATGTCATGGGGCTCTCCCTCGGATACGACGGGGCAGTCGGCATGCCTGGCCGAAAGTACCGAATCGGCCTGCGGCCTCCACCGTACGCACCCCTGTTACACAACCTCCCGGTGCCCGTGACCCTCGGCGTCTACCGTCGGTCATCACTGCTCCCAGCCCCTCGGTTCTGCCTCCATGACGCCTTCGTCCCGCCGTTTCACCGCCGCCCTCCTGTGCGCCTGCGCGCTCGCCGCCGGCGGCTGCGCCGCACCCGGCGGGCTGCACCCGGGCACCCGGGTCCCCCCGGTGTCGGTCCAGCCGCGCCCCGAGTCGCTGTGGCCCGCCTGGGCCGATGCGCCCGGCGCCGCGGTGGGCCGGCGGGAGGCTCCGCCGACCCCGCTCAAGGACGCGCCCGAGGTGGGGCCGGAGGGGCTCGACGCGGTGGATCCGGCCGAGGTCATGCGCGCGGACCCGCGGATGCGGCCGTACGCGGGCAAGGGCCGGATCGCCGGTCCCGGGCGGGCCGGGCTGCGTCCGGCCGTCCACCGGGACCTGACCGGGGACGGGAAGCCGGAGCTGATCGTCGCCGCCGACATCGCGACCGGCCGTACGGTGCTGGCCGTCTACTCGGTGGTCCACGGCAAGATCGTCGCCGTCCTCCACACGATCGGCCGGCAGATGGCCGTCGAGGCCGTCGGCACCGACCTGCTGGTCCGCACCGCCTCCGACGACGGCGCCGAGCAGGCCGTCCGCTACCACTGGGACGGCGACCGGATGACGGTGGTCAACGACGAGAAACGTTTCCTCAAGTCCGACCCCGGCTGCGAGGCCGACACTGACGTCAAGCCGGCCCCGACACCCGGCTGCTCCGCCGAGAACGGACGGAGCGCCCCGTGAAACCCGCCCTGATCCGCTTCCGCCACCTGCTGCGGGCTCTCGGCCTGCGCTGGAAGATCGCCGTCCTGCTCGCCGTCGGATGCTCGCTCGTCGCGGTCGCCATCGGCCTGCTGATCCACGACGCCCGCGCCCGCCAGATCGGCGAAGCGGCGCGCGAGAGCGCCACGAACCAGTTGATCCGGGTACGGCAGGTGTACGAGCTGACCGGCCGGCTCGACGCCGACAAGGTCGGCGAGGCCGATGCCCGGGTCGACTCCAAGGAGCTGCCGGACCCGCTGCGGGCGGCGGCCCTCGGCGGGAGCCGCACCACCTACCTCGACATGAACGGCCCGGAGCCGTCGGTCTGGGCCGCCCGGCCGCTCGGCGGCGAGCACGTGCTGTCCGTACGGCAGTCGCTGGCGGCCCAGCGCGAGGAACTCGCCGAGCTGGACGGGCAGCTGGTGGCGTACGGAGCCGTGATCGTGGCGCTCGCGGCGGCCGGCGGGGCGGTGCTGGCCAGCCGGCTCAGCAGGGAGCTGCGCACGGCGGCGGAGACGGCCCGCCGGATCAGCGCGGGCGAACTGGACGCGCGGATCGGCCCGTCGGGGCTGCCCGGGACGCGGGACGAGGTCGCCGAGCTGTCCTCGGCCGTGGACACGATGGCGGCCAGCCTCCAGCGGCGGCTGGAAGCGGAGCAGCGGTTCACCGCGGATGTGGCGCACGAGCTGCGCACCCCGCTGACCGGGTTGCACACGGCCGCCGAACTGCTGCCGCCGGGGCGGCCCACGGAGCTGGTGCGGGACCGGGTCTCGGCGCTGCGCACGCTGACCGAGGACCTGCTGGAGGTGGCCCGGCTGGACGCGAACCGGGAGGAGGCGCAGTGGGAGGCGCACCTGCTGGGGCCCCTGGTCGAGTCGATCACCCGGCGCTCGGGGGTGGCGGCCGAGGTCGAGGGCGCGCGGGGGTCGGCGTACGTCAGCACCGATGCGCGGCGCCTCGAACGCATCCTGACGAACCTGCTGGTCAACGCCCGGCGGCACGGTCGGGGTCCGGTCACGGTGACGGTGGCGGGGACGACCGTGACGGTACGGGACCAGGGCCCGGGCTTCCCGGAGAAGCTGCTGCGCGAGGGGCCGCAGCGCTTCCTGACGGGCGCCGCCGAGCGGGGCCGGGGCACCGGGCTGGGCCTGACCATCGCGTTCGGTCAGGCGCAGGTCATCGGCGCCCGGGTGGCCCTGGCCAACCCCCGGCCCACCGGCGCCTGCGCGACCGTACTGCTGCCTGCGGCCTGACCCTCCGGGCGGCGTGGGGTCACCCGGACGGGGTGGTGGTCCCGGGTGGCCTCAATACCAGGGCTGACCTGCGGGAACAGCTCCGGGGCGGTGGGGGCGCGGGCCAACCTGACGAGGCATCAGCAGGCGCGTTCCCGGCAGTCCGGGTTACCTCGGAGACACGACCCCGTGTCCGCAGGACCCCGTGTCCCCAGGAGAGCTCCCCATGCGCCGAAGCACCGCCCACGCGCTCACCGCCGCCGCGCTGACCGCCGTCGCGTTCACCGGCCCGGTGGCCGGTGCGGTCGCCGCCGTGGACCTCGGCATGGTGAGCTTCGCGCCCGGCGACTTCGCCCGCCTGGAGGTGTGGCCCAAGTCGGCCGCCCCCGGCACGACCGTCACCGTGAACACCACCGCCTGCGGCCACTCCAGCCATGCCGACGGCGATGCGACGACGGTCGGCGGCGGCCGCTTCAAGCTGGTCCCGGGCACCCACAAGGAGGTGGTCGTGGGGCACTTCCAGGTCGCCCGCGACACCCGTCCCGGCACCTACGGCATCGGTGCGACCTGCGCGAACGGCAAGTTCGCCACCGGCGACCTCGTCGTCACCGAACGCGGCCCGCAGGGCCACGTCAACACCGGGGTGGGCGGTGGCACGACCACCACCACCAACCCCGCCAAGATCGCGGCGGGAGCGGCAGTGCTGGCCGTCACCGCCGTCGGCGGTACCTGGCTCCTGCGTCGCCGGGCGAGCGGCACGCGGAGCTGACGGACGCCCACCGCGGCTCCGGCCGCGGTCCGACCGGTACCGTCCCCCGTCGCCCGCCCCGCGAGGTCCCCCCGTTCGCGGGGCCGGGCGACGGCCACTCACCCCGCACCGATACAGCCGAGGGGGTACGCATGGGTGGCGCATTCCGGGGCGACCGGACCCCCACCGCCCGTCACGTGGGGCTCGTCGCACTCTCCGCCTGCGTCGGCATCTGGCTCGTGAGCAGCGGTTCCCAGGAGCGGATCGGGCCGCCGCTGCCCTCCCCCGCCGAGGCGCTCAGCGCCCTGACCGCCCAGGCGGCGGGCCCCGGCGTCGCCCCGCTCCCCGGCTCACCGCCGACCCGGATCCGGATCCCGTCCATTCGGGTCGACGCCCCGCTGACCGGGCTCGGCCTGGAGCGCGACGGCAGCCTCCAGGTACCGCCGCCGGCCCAGGGCGACCTGGCCGGCTGGTACCGCGAGGGCACCACCCCCGGTGCCACCGGCACCGCCGTCATCGCCGGGCACGTGGACAACGCCACCGGCCCGGCGGTCTTCTACCACCTGGGTGCGCTGCGCCGCGGGGCAGCCATCGAGGTCCCGCGCGCGGATGGCCGTACGGCCGTGTTCACCGTGCACGCGGTCGAGGTCTACGACGCCAAGGCCTTCCCCGACTCCCGGGTGTACGGCCCGTCGGCGCGCGCCGAGCTCCGGGTCATCACCTGCGGCGGCGGCTTCTCACCCCGCAGCGGCTACAAGGGCAACGTCGTCGTCTTCGCGCACCTGACGGGCACGTACTAGCTGTATTGCCCCGGGAGGTTGTGGACGGGTGATCGAGGTCTCGGCTGAGGAGTCTTGAACGGGTGAGGGCCTTCCGGGTTCGGTGTGGATT